>JBOGRL010000192.1:0-5825 GCA_050749505.1 Nitrososphaerales archaeon | reverse complement strand
CCGCTCTTGGAAAATTGAAAGTCGCTCGTGTAATTTCCGACGTATTCGCGCAGCGTCGCTTGGGACGAAGCGCTGCCAGATATTTTGACTCCAAGGGAAACCTGGCTGTCATCACTCATCGTCAATGGGCTAGAATAATTCGTTAACTTCACTCCCAGATCAAGCGGTGAAGTGGTATTGATCGTCCCTATTTTACCTGCGAACAGTTCCGTATACCAGGGTTGTCCGGAAGGAGATAGTGTCATCGTCAGCATCCCGCTAATGTTTCCAACAGCTCGTATCCTTGTTGGAACGAAATACTCGATCAAGGTATTGTTTGATGGAATAAACTCTGCCATTGCATTGCCTTGATGTTCATTGATCCAGAAATTTCCTCTCTGGTCCATTTGTATGAAATAAGGCAGGGAACTGCCCAGCACGAGTGGAACCGAGGTGGAGAAGGACCTAAAAAAATGAGTTGCCGGGTTGAATTCAGAGATGAGGCTTGAACCGTGTTGAGTTAGCCAGATATTTTCTTGATTATCCACCGATATTCCAACTGGTAGATACACTAGTCCCGTCAGATTTTGAATTGAGAACTTTCCGTTGGAGTAAGAACCAACCGAACTTATGCCCGGAAGAGTGAACCAGACCCGACCCGAGGAGTCCGCAGTAATCCCAGAGGGTTCTGGATCGCCCGCAACCGGAATGGATATCTCGCTGAGCTCTCCAGACTGCGTGATTTCCCCAATTTTGTTTCCGAAGAGCTCTGTAAACCACACGTCGCCCCGATTGTCCAAACTGATGCCCCACGGAAATGCGATGGGAGTTTTGAGAGCGTACTGCGTGAACTTGTGGCCTGTGATGCTAAAGCTCCAGATCGAGTTCGTCGTTTGATCAGTGAACCAGACCACATTTCTCGAGCTGTCGACGACCAAACCCCAAGTCACAGTTCCAAGGCTGTTGTTGACCGGCATCCTGAATTCATGAACCGTTCCATTGAAGGGCGCCAATTCCCCCAACGCGGAGCTATTTTCGAGAGTAAACCAAATGATTCCGTTCGACTCAACTCCGATTGCCTGCGGTTCAGTTTCATTGGACTGCGTAGGATATTCGGACGTGTAACGAGACGCTTGTACATTTGAAGTATAAACAAATGTGCCAGAACTGGGCAGGAAAACGTAATAGGAAAGCACTGACACCAAGATTATCATCATGATAACAGCGGCAAATACGGTCAGGCCTCTTTTTCTATTCATCGTAAATTCTCTTCCACGGATTTTGGAATTAAATGTTTTTCAACTTGTGTTAGTTCCAAAATAACCAACAGTATCGCCCGGGCGTTAATTCCAGCGTGAAGCGAGGACACTCTTTGGGTCTGCTCTGGTTTTTCGTACATCTGATTGCTAATTTTTGATAGTTTACGCACTCGCTTTTCATGTTTTGCGAGATGCCTTCAATCCATCAAAAAAGCGGGGAATGAAGCGCATTGGCAATCCTGGTTGAAAGACAAACAGGCCGCCAAAAAACCCATCCTCGTGGGAGTTGATACAGGCGACCTCGTCCTTCATAATCACATTTCATGAGGATCAACCCCCATGGGAGAGAGGATTCCTACCGTCAAAGTATACTGAAAACTAATATATTATCCCTCTTCAAAGAGCTAGCCTCTGTTTTCTTGAAACAATTATAGTGAAAACCAAGGAAGGGTAAATTCTTCTAGAGAAACAACTATTATTTAGAAACAAAATTGTGAAATTGATGAGAGAACTTATCCACTAATTCTCTAATAATATCGATTTACGATTTCAAGCACCAATTTCCTTGATTACGCAGTTGAAAAATAGCACTTGAAACAAACCGAGCTAATCGCATTGATCGAGCTTTGGCAGAAGAGGATCAGGAGAGGCGGAACTGGAAACATATCACCAGTCGAAGCAAAACAGGCGCTTATAGATATTGAATGGATCTTGGTCGAAGCATTTGCAGGCAATTCGTACGAAAAAAAACTGTCTTTCTTGTCAGATAAAGATCTTGTCGACGAAAGGGCAGATATATTGACAGAGGTTTTCTTCCTTTCTGATATAGAAAAAATACTCCGGAATGAGAAGCGCAAAGACACGTATCAGTTCAGGAACCTGAAGGAGCTTCGGGAGCAAGCCCGAGAAAAATTAGACGCGGTTATAGCAGAGTTTGGTAAACGTGATGCCGTGGCTGAAGAGGGAGCCATCCACGTTTCAAGCAGGAGGAAGAAAGTGTTTCAAGCGAAGTGTTGAAAAAAAGAGGAGAGGAGCGTCTCTGGAGTAGAGTGGGCTTCTCGACTCCTTTCAAACACAATCCGTGCAGACCGGATTGTATGATTTTCCTTCTATGAGTCTTGGATTTACGGTCACTGTGGATTGAGCTTTTTTTGCAGATTCCGTGGTCGCACTTTTTTTTACATATTCCACTTGCTTCAATATCGTCAAGAATAGCACTTCAAGACAAAGTCAAAGCTACTTTGGAAAGATTTAGTCGTTCTAGCAAAACTTGTCTATCTTCCTGCTAAGACGCGCAGATTTGTAACCCCGAAGCTCAAACCTCGGTCTCAATTCCATTTAGTAGATGTGGGCCAATCTGGCAGATTGAGAAGTGCTAAGATGAGCAAGACTGTACTCACTGGCGCGGATGCCCAATTCCCGGATGACCTTCTTTCAAAGGAGGTCGAATCACCGTCATTTCCATCAATAGAAGAGCGTGTGCTCCAAGGTGTAGGCAACGGTCTTGACTCAATTGGCGTTAATGTAAAACAGGTGTTTTACGCAGAGATGGAATCCTCCTATGGGCTTGAGAAAGCCGAAATATGCGATAATCCTGAAAGATTCAGCGCGGTCATCATCAAATTCTTCACCGTTGGTGCCAGTTTCATCGAAAGAGCTATTGGAAGAGAGGTTCTCAAAATGTTTGACCTCCCGCCGTCTGCGGGGTTAAACTTCAGAACTTCGCTTGAGATTGTTAAGAGGCATCCTCACAAGGAAATGCCGAGCGGGTGAGAACCCAGACGGTCTCCAGCATACTTTCTTATCATCCATTGAAAAGTTCAATATTGGGTTTAGGGCAACACCTGTTCGGATTCCCAAGTATGCATTCGCTCCCTCAAGAGCGATGTGACCGACCATATCTTTCTGGTTTCAGTCTTTGTATGCACATGACCTATGAGCCTTTACGGCGGATTCCCTGAGACGACCTTGCTGTAGACTCTCCAAGCTCAGCCTGATTTTCCACGATCCACTCGAATGCCTTTCTCACCTTTGGATGATCTGTATATCCAAATTTTACCAGAGCTCGAGCGATGTTGCCAGTGATGCAGAGATGTCCGGTTTTCGCCCTGCCTGTCTGACCGAATCATCCGTCCTTGGTTTGATTGCGCTCCATCCACAATTGTCACGCCTTGTCGATTTCCGGTTCCTTTTTTTTGTGAGACCAAGATCAGACAAGACCAAGAGCATCCAGAAAGTCGAAAGAAACCTCGGCAAAAACAGGTTCTTGTCATGGTACCAGAATCCGCTCGGCAACTGCTTATCGAGCATCCCCTTCGCGCAGCCTAGGTTCGTGATGCTCTCCCTCGCAGATTTTACCTCGGAATCCTTCTCGGATCTGCCCAGAAGTTCACGAAGCGTAAGGTATCTTACCGAGGGCTGGTCTTCCTTGAGCAGCCAGTCAATAACGGATGAATTATTGCCCTTCAAATCGATTTTTTTCCTGCTCGCGCATCAGGGTAAAACCTTTTCTTTGATTTTACTTGTTTGGGTTTTAGGCTCCAAAGTTTCCGGAATCCATGTGGGCGAGACTGACGATGAGCGCAGGACCAAGATACAGGAAGAACTGTCTTGGCAGTCGACGAGCTGCAAGAAAAAGGCCGGTTCATCCACGGGTGACTCGGAAACTACTACTGTTAGTGGTTTCGTTCCATTTTTTGTATATGAATCAAAGGACGGCTTCGATAAGGACTACATAATGCTGGGAACTTGCGAGCTTCGTATTCGATGCTGAAGTATTAATAGGGGACGGCTCTCGGCGACTTTTTTTGCAACGAATCCTGCTGCTACTTTCTGCCTCTGGTATCGGTGAAAGGAGGTATTACGCGCGAGGGCTCGATTTTGATAAGGATGCGTTTCATTCCAGGTCGCCGCGGGTATTTGTCTTGTCCCAGGTACTTCTTTGCGAGCTTGTCAACATGATCTTCAGCTCCATCTCGTGTAATTTCAGTTACGCGTCCTCGAATAATTGCCACGTTGAATGGATTGGTTGGATCGCAAACGTCTAGCGCAATCTTTGGGTTTCGCTCTACGTTTCTGTGCTTCTGGCTGCCCTCATACGTGTTGATCAATACGAGATCCCCGACGTGATCAACCCAGGTTTGAACTACATGCGGAGAACCATCGCGCATTATGGTCGCAACGTTTGCGTACGTCTTTGCCTCGATTAATTCCTTGACGGATTCAGGAAGTGGATTCATATTGATACAAAGCATGATATTGTAGCGTATAGCACTATCTCCGTTATTTGTACGATGGATCAATGCGGGAGAATTTTGACTGGTCCGCGCAGCGCAAGCAAATTGTTTTTCATGACGAGACGGTGCTGGAATTTCTCATTGCGATAAAATTTCAAAAACAAACGCTGTTATCCTGCGAGTATTTTTTCGTTGCAAGGAGCGCAGAGGATTGGACTAAATTCTGGATGCGAGGAATTGATTGGTTTACAAGCATAAACACGAATTAATTTTTGATTAACATCTTTTCCTGCAAGGTACACATAAGTCGAGGGTTTGTCTGAATCCCCACCCAACCGAACTTTATTCTCAGTTCGGCTTCATTGAGATACTTTGCATCGTGCGTGGCACTGGAGGGGCGGAAGAGATGAGGGTGTAGATGAACGTACCTATTCCAAAGGTCAGGAGCAATACTACTGAGAACAAGAAAAGATTCTTGTGCTTCATGTTCAGCTCACCTCGATAACTGCCGGCGGTTTGTAGGAACCGTTCAGAATCGCCTGGCCTGGTAGATAAACACGGAAGAACAGCAAGAAATCACCGATTGGCGCAGGTAGCCAATTCTATTCGTGGCTCGACGTGGGCGTGTTCTGGATGTATATGTCAAGGGATCCGTTGGCATTCAGTACGAAACCGGAACTGCCGCTGAACTCGTAGCGGTTGATGGGATTGTTCACGAAGGTGTGATTGATGTAGTTCATGGTCACCGATCAAAAAGCACTGTTGGGCGGGAGCACGCCGGGCGGAAACTGCAGAATGTAGTCATGCTGGTCGTTGAGCCTATGGGCTGCGCCATCGAAATATGCCTGCCAGTACGTCGCTTCTTGAGGCACGTTGACGCCGGTGAGGGCGGCGCACACGGCCTGTTCAAGGATGTTGATCCCAATCTTGCCGCATTCCGGATAGGTGAACCAGCCGTTGGATTTTGTCTGCATAGCAGAAGATTCCACGCTGACGAGAACACCACCGATTGAGAACACCAGCACCACTCCCACGGCGATCCCGGCCACACCCGATAAGATTCTTTTTCCTCGCATAATTTCCATCACATTCCTTGTATTATCAGAACACGTATTGGTCACAGACCGTGCACTAAAAAGAAGTTTTAAAGGTACAAAATTTGTACCTTTTACTGCTCTCGATTTAGTACGAAGCTAACGTGAGCGAAGCTAGACAGAAAAATCAGATTGTGGGGCGCAAAACCCTGGACGACGCTAGGTGAATATTCGGTTCTGTTAACTTACTGTCGGAAATCTCAGGTGTTAACTCCCATCGGGTGAAAAAATCAGATGTTGCTAGCACGTCTGCCAGT
>JBOGRL010000191.1:0-2975 GCA_050749505.1 Nitrososphaerales archaeon | reverse complement strand
GCCTAGATCTGTTTTACCTGGTTCTTAATCATTACTAAATGCCAGCTGACTGTTCCATCCCAAAGGCACCAGCGCAGGAGCTTGAATTAGCTCATCAGAGTACGCTAGAGAGAAGAAGATTTGTGGACGCGTAGTGGAAAAGAGTCTTTTGGGTCGATACTGCAGTAAAAGTTGTGCTCCGTGAATCATGCAGCGAGTGATCTAAGATGAAAAACCCTGAAAGGAAGATGACGAGCGCCAATTATGCAACAATCATTATTGTTGCAATCATAGCAGTAATTGATACAAACCTCGATATGCTGCGTTCTTTTCGTTCAGAATACGTTTGCGTACGAGCTGCTAACTTTCGGTTAATTACGATTTGAATTGGTTCCGTTAGAAAACTACAAACGTCGCCAGAATGCTGCGAATTCCCAGAATCGTTTGCTTTTCCAGCTAAATCTTCTTTATTTCCTTCCTAAAGAATTGATAGTCAAAGCAGTAGGTTGCATTTCTATCCTTGTTAACTCCACCGTAGGGAAACTCTGTAATAATCTCCTATTCAGCATAAAGTCAACCGGCTGCATAGTCTCTGTAGAATAGCTAAAAAGAGTGTGCTGAGCTGCCCTCATGGTTTTAGTTGAAGACAATATTATCGCTTATCCAAAAGAGCTAACTCGGAATTCCTTACCTAGAAAACTATTTCCAGTGGTAGCCTTACTCATCCCGCTGATTGTATATGTTCTATCTCTTCGATACTACGATAATATCTATGGCTTTAACGTCCTGGCTGCTCAATATGCACTCTGGACAAATCATTCTTTCAGCGTTGGCGTGCCCAACGACACAATCTCACGTCTAATTCCAAACATTGATACAATAGCACACAACGGGGTCTATTTCACGGCATACGCACCCGGCCTTGCACTCATCGCCTTCCCATTTTCTGCGATTGGTTTCATGCTAGATGGAGGAAAATTGCTTTCCAATGGGAATGCAATCCTGATGCTGGAATCATTCGTTGCACTCACTGGAGCTCTGGCATCGTTTCTAACATACAAGATCTGTCTACTTTTCTCACGACGTCCGTTTCCTTCCCTGCTTGCCGCGCTGACACTTGCTTTCTCAACCACTGCGTGGCCTTTTGCGTCGGTCGGATTCCCTCATGATGCAACAATGTTCTTCATACTCGGCGCGACGTACGCGGTCGTGCACTATTTTAGCGTCAGTCCAAAGCCCGTGTATTTGTTGCTCGGAGGCATAAGCATTGGCATAGCTTCCACGCTAGACTATGTAGCCACAATTCTCGTCATCCCAATCGCGATTTACATTCTTTTGCAAATCAGAATCAGCAAAAGCCTCCCGAGCTTCTCTCGGCTCGCGACAGGATTTCGAGCTGCGGCGACTGGTCGCGCAGGGCTACTCACACTTCTGATTGGTTTCGCAGCGACAGGGCCTCTGGTCATACTCGCGTACAATCAGTTTGTTTTTGGGAATCCGTTCGATTTTTCGGAAGAATTTTTTCGTGAAGTTCCGGCGGGTCAAAGGAACATCGGTGGGCTTGAAGGAAGATTCCAGTTTGGAGCGCTGCCGTTTCACATGTTGTTCAACTTGCTCAGCTTGTACCGCGGATTATTTGTGCTGTCCCCGATCCTGATTCTGGGCTTGTACGGCCTGTACAAAATGTTTCGTAGTAATAATTTCAGGTTAGAGGCCGCCCTCTTTTCAGCTCTTTTCCTGTGCGTCTTTGTTCCTTACTCGGCGTGGGATGCGTGGTACGCGGGAGGTTCGTACGGCCCGCGATTCCTCGTTCCAGCTCTGCCCTTCCTGGTGATTCCTACCTTCATGATTTGGAATCGTGCAAATTTGAATAAGGCGAAGCGAATTTTCACTGGCGGGCTTTACTTTATCCTATTCGCAATCGGAGCTATAACTCAAGGGATGGGGGCGATCACCAATGCCACTCCTTACAATGTAACACCACCGCAGCCGCTTGTATACCAGTTGACCGAGTACGCGTTTCCGTATCTCTTCAAGGCTCAGCTTGGAGTCTGGTTCTTGCATAGATTGTATAATGCAGGGAATCTCCGTATCGATCTGACCTTTGTTGTGATGCTCTTTGGATCCATCCTCGGTATTTCGGGATATCTAATTTACAAGTGTGTCAACCATTTCGATGAAAATAAGCTACAGGCCGGGGTAGCTGTCCGGAATGAACAGTACGAAAGACCCGCGAAGGAAGAGAAAGTTGTTTTTGCACGATCTAGTCAAACTCCAGACCCGGAGAAGAGTGGAAATCCTAGAGTCAGTTAGAAATCGCCAAATTTGCTGCAGAAGTGATATTCTTAGCTACACATAGAGCACATGGTTTTTGGAAATAAGAAAAAGGCGGAGTCAAGGTTAGGAAGTGTGCGTCTCAGAGAGGTTTTACTATAACACTCACACCGTTTCAAAATAAGATCATTTGACTAGAACATGTATCTGCAAATCTTAAACGTAATTCCTCAGATTCAACACGATGCGCTTGCAAACCACAGTGCAAATTATTTGAGCGAGTTAATTTTACAGGAAGAAAAAGCGGAATCAGAGCAACAAGTTGTCATCGCAAAGGGCCAAAAGCTAGGACAGATTGTCTGTGTGCCCTCAATGGAGATGATGCGGGCCGGTAAAGAAAATGCAGCAAAACTATTCAGTAGCCACGAATGGATTATTCAGGAAATAAAGAGCTACGGCACAGGAGGAGTTTTGCTCAAGTACAGTTGCTCAAAATGCGATGCTGAAGGCTTTGCAACGTTTGTGAACCGAGGGTACTAGTAGACCCCCTCTGGTTCTTTCGCCATAAGCTAAAATATAAACGTTCAGAAAATTCTCCTTGATGGCGTCCTGTCAAACGTGCGGCAAGGAAGTCCAAGTCGATGCGACATTCTGTCCCAGTTGCGGTTCAAACCTCGAACAGGCATCCCGCGGGCCGGTACAAACGCCCAGCTCCTCTTATC
>JBOGRL010000190.1:0-9022 GCA_050749505.1 Nitrososphaerales archaeon | reverse complement strand
CTTTTTACCGTGCCCATGTTTTGCCCTAAGGTCGACCTGTGTATCGATTGGGTCCATACCCGCGTTCACAGCAAGAGTGAGCGGGATGGATTCGAGCGCTTCGGAGAACTTTATTACTGCAAGCTGCTCTCGTCCGGAGAGCTCTGTCGAGTATTCACGCAGCCTTCCTGCGAGCTCTGCTTCAGGAGCTCCTCCGCCTGCGACGATTGCTGGTTTTTCGAGTACGTCCTTCACAACCATTATTGCATCGTGAACGCTTCTTTCAGCCTCATCTGCGACTCTTTGTGAACCGCCTCGAACGAGTATTGTAACTGCCTTTGGATTCTTGCAACCTTCAATGAATACCCACTTGTCAGTCTCAATCTTTCTTTCCTCTACCAGCTGGGAAGATCCGAGATCTTTCGCAGTGAGATCTTCGAGGTTTGTGACAATCCTCCCACCCGTTGCGCGAGCGAGCTTTGTCATATCTGATTCTTTGGCTCTCCTTACTGCCAAGATTCCCTTCTTGGCGAGGAAGGACTGCGCAACGTCGTCGATTCCCTTCTGACAGATGACAACGTTCGCGTTGACTGACTCTATTTTGTCGACCATGGTCGATAACATCGAGTTTTCCTCATCCAAAAACCTCTTCATCTGTGTTGGATCGTTGATCCTTATCTCTGCTGAAAATTCAGTTTTCTCAATTTCGAGGGCAGAATTGACCAGCGCTATTTTTGCATTCTCGATCCTCTTTGGCATGCCCGCGTGGACGACTTCCTTGTCCAAGACCATTCCCTTGATCAATTTCGTGTCGCCGGTTGATCCGCCCGGCTTCTTCTCGACCTTTACGTTGTCAATGTCGACCCCGTACTTGTCTTCTTCAATCTTGTCCGCTATCAGGAGCAAAGCATCAACAACGGTTGAAGCAAGTTCTGAGCTATTGTCAGCAACCAGTTTTGTCCGCATGCTCGTCTGCGCCACATGATTGAGGGCAACCTTGTCTCCAGGCTTTACCTTGACTGAAATCTCTTCCAGCAATTCAAGCGCCTTTTCTGCTGCCTTTCTATAACCTTCTACAATTATCGTAGGATGGACATCCTTGTTGATCAAATCTTCAGCATTGTCCAGGAGAGCACCGGCAAGTACGACTGCTGAAGTCGTTCCATCTCCAACTTCATTGTCTGTAGTCTTGCTAATTTCCACGAGCATCTTCGCAGCAGGATGCTGCACATCTATTTCTTTGAGTATTGTTGCGCCGTCGTTTGTTATTGTCACGTCTCCGAGAGAGTCGACGAGCATCTTGTCCATTCCTCTTGGACCCAAACTCGTTTTGACGACCTCTGCGATTAGTTTGGCAGCAAAGATGTTATTCTTCTGTGCTTCATTGCCCTTTGTTTGCGAAGAACCCTCTTTGAGAATTAGAACCGGTTGACCTGACGAAGTAGTTGCGGGAATAGCTTGTGTTGACAAATTATTTCACCCTATGATTTGCGAAAGGCTGAGAGTGCGGCTAGCATTCATAAATTCTTTGGATGTTCGTAGTCAAACCTGTTCCGGCTTTCTAGTTGAAAAAGCAGACCTTTCTTCCGATCAAAAGAATGCCCATAAGCTCAAGGATTGGAATGATTTTAGTACCCGTGGGTTTCAAAAGCCCAGCATTCGGTGACTCGTTCCTGGACGCTCTCTTCAATATCCATAGAACCGAAAGGCTCGACAAAAGAACAAAGAAGAGCATTGAAACGAAAATGAAGAACGTCGAATCTTGCATAACCGAAGTCGAAAAATATTCTGGCCTAAAGTATCCTTCGTATTACATCGAACCAGTGTTGACTGTGACAGATTCTGAGGACAATATCGGCGGTCTGGGCATTTTGTATGCTAGGACGATACCCTTCGAAGTCAAAGGTCGGATCGAAATCCTTGTTGAGCTGACTGCGCCATTACTCCTCTATTCCACCAAAGCGACGTTGCGGCTTGTGCTCGCACACGAATTCCTGCATTACATCGAACTCGTAAGAAACTTTACTAAACTAGATTTGGTGTCGCAAATTACTTCAAGCTCTGTCTACGAAGAGAGGTTCACTGACAGTTCGAGAGCTGTCGATCCGTCAAAGATATTCTCGAACAAGAAGCTCGTGCGCGATCTTAACAAGAGAGCTTCCGCTGGATTGGATGATGAGAAATTGAACGAAAAGTGTAAGATAAAGTGGATAGAAAAGGGGCTTCCAATTGCAAAAATTCCGCTCGCACGGAATCAGACCAGAGTTTCAATCGAAGCGATAGTGAGGTCAAATTTTGACGGGCGGGTCAGAGAACTCGTGAACAAAATGAATAACTGATTGATCAAAGAGATAGTCGGCCATGCAATTCTTGTCAAGCGAAAATCAATAATTTTGAAGGGGATCTAATAATCGGTGCGAAACCTGGCATCCTTTGAGAAAGAAGCAATTGTGAATACTGTCAAATCCCTGATCGACGGTAAGCAAGTGTTCGGGGTATGCGCATATGGTTCGCAAGTTGCGGGGTACGCGACAGAGGAGAGCGACTACGATCTAATGATCGTGATGAAGCCGTTCTCCCAGCGGATCAAGTACTACTACCTCAAAGGAGACGTTGAATGTTCGGCCCTTGTTGTAGATCCGAAATCATTTGAAAGTGACTGTAAGAAATCAAGCCTTGGAGAATTCGTTTCAGGGAGGCTTTTGAATCCGTACCTCTCCATCACTGGCGAAGATTTTCTCAAGCAGAACGAAATCTACTATAAAAAAAGAGTTATACTAGAAGCGCTGTTTGAAGTGTATGCCGAAAATTCTGATTTTGCTTGCGAGATAAATTTCCCTCTGCGATATTTTCTTTTTGAAAAGCTGAGAAAGAGAGCAACAATCTATCCCCCTGTCGTTTATAGCTACGCGCACACCTACGGCGAAAAACTCGGTGAAACAAACCTTGAGTGCTCGCTCATGGGATTCAAGAACGCTGCAAATGAGCTCAAAGATGAGGGAATGATCGAGTATAATGAAAACCTTGGTAACATCAAAATCTCCCCGCAAAAATTTCATGGAGGGTTCTCTGCGAGAATTGAGGCGGCTGCAGCATACACTACAAAAAGCCTCACACAGTACGCGGTGCATGGCTATGCTGGTAGGGTAATGCCGAACGTTCTGGGCAGAGAGCTACTGTCGAAGATTTCTCGCTCGAGAAGAAAAACTGGTAAACTTCCAGAGTACATAACTAATCCAAAACGCTCTTGGACCGTTCCGGCGGGGAAACTTTTCATTGAGAGCAATGATTGGCTATCTGACCTAATTGACCACTTCGGGATGAATGAAAGTTGCAAGGTCACGCAGAAATCACTAGGAGAATTTTATAACTCTGCAGGGTTTTATACGCTGGAAGATGAAAAAACCAGGATCACTATTGCAGTAAAACGGTTCAAGGACATTAAAGGGATGAAGTGGGGTGTGCTCAACTTGTGGTCTCTCAAGAATACGAACTTTACTGTGAGCGCGATGGAAAGGATGTTCAGGGAGTACCGGGCGCTACGTGAACTCAGAAAGTTTGGACTACATACACCGGATATTCTGGCGGTCTTTATGGAGCAGAAAATAAGCGTCACCAGGTTCATCAATGGACGAGATTTGTCGAAACTGGAATCTGATTACCTAAGCGCGCATTCGGAAGATCTCTCCCCGTTCTCAAAATTCGGTGCGGACTTGGCAACGATGCATAACAACGGCTACTGCATGGGTGACACAAAACCAAGCAACTTGATCAGGTCTGATGATTCAAACAAGATTTACTTTGTCGATCTGGAGCAGGCCCACAAAGACGGAAACAAGACTTGGGACGTTGCGGAATTCATATACTATTCTGTGAGATTTACTCTGCAAGAAGATAGGGCAAGAAAGCTTGTAAACTCGTTCGTCCAAGGGTATCTGCAAAAGTCAGAAGACCCAAAGGTCCTCGAAAGTACCGCGGCCTTTAGATACAGAGCGCCGTTTCAGGCTTTCATTGCGCCGAATGTGATGAACGCGCTAAGAAAGGACTTGGTCAGATAATGCGATATATTTTTTCTTACTTTTGCTGCTTTTTGAAGCTTGTATACCCGCATTTGCCACACGTTAGCCTGTCCTTGTGCTCTGCTAGATATACGCCTCTTCCGCAGCGAGGACACTCCTTTCTCAATCGATTAACCTTATCGGCCTTGACCTCATAGAACTTGTAAATCGGGCTTTCCTTTCTCTCCTTTTTCTTAGCTGGAGGGGCGGCAGCCTGTTTTGCTTCTGTGGGTTTTGCTTGTGTAGGTGCTTGTTCGGACATTAGTATCAACTATCACTTTTTCTTTGCAGGTTGCGCGGGGGCAGCGGCTTTTGCTTTAGCTGCTTCTCTTGCTTTCTTGCGTTCCTCTTTTGGAAGCTCCCTCGTCATCATATATTTGGGCAATTGTTTCTTGATCAGCTTTGAATCCGAGTATACGTATGCCCTTGCCGTCAGGTCCCTCAACCCAAACTTCCCTTGAAGCGATATTAGTTTCACGCTGGCCATTGGAACGCCAAGCTTTGTCGCTATGGCCTCGGCGGCCGCATGCCGAGTCACTAGTCCGCTGCCTCCCTTAAATGAAAGGCTAAGCTCGCGGCGTGCTAAAAGTTGATTTTCTATTTCGTTGATTATTTCTATAGTCGACAAGCTAAAACTACACTCGGAAGTCCTAGTTGACTTGCTAACGATATTTAATCCTTTACGATTGATTTCGAATGCGGCGACCCCCATGCCCATCTGGAGCTGCCGATATAATTGATCAGGAACGCTGCGCCAATGGCCACGACGGCACTTGAGATATACCACATTCCCAACCTTGAATAGACCAGATAGAAAATGGCCTCATTGACCGACAAGCTGACCAAGCTAATGCCGTTGTACTTTATCAGGCGGGTGAGCTTGCCTTTGTCAAAACTGTCCACCGAAGATCTTCTGAAGGTAAAGACATCATTCCAAATGAAATTACTGATGATGCTCATCTCGTTAGAAAGTGCGTTCGCGACAAGAGCTCCGGTCAACGATTTTAGCAGCGCGAGCAAGACAAGGTTAACAGCAACGCCGGAAGCTCCAACAAGCATGAATCTTGCCAGCATGGCGTTTTGTCTGATTGCATCCTTGGGAGAGAGAATCATTTGGAGCGGGCTCATTGGGGCAGAAAAGCCGCTTTGAATTGCATTCCTGACCGACGGCGATTCTCCAGATGCGACAATGTGAGCCGCGTATCTATTGCTCATCATCATGCAGCCTAATTCTGAAGGGGAAAGAAAATCAGCGCTCCTCTTGGCGAATTTCAATAATTCAGAAAGCGAAGGAATCGGAATCCCTTCGTTTACGAAGACTAGGAAGCGTTCTGATGTCGGAGAAACTTCAAGCGCATTTCTGACTGCTTCTCTCAAGTCAGAAGAGTTTGAATCACTGCTTGGCTTTATGAAAAAAAGTCTTTCACTAGACAAATTAACGGAACTTCTTGCCGTCGTGGAATCTGTCAGGACTACCGTTAGTTCGCTCGCCACCTGTTTCATGCTATGAATGAGGGCTTCCAGTCGCGCGGTATCTGGTTTTGCACTGAGGAAAACAGCCGTTAGGCTTGCATTTGGCAAAACCGATCCTGATTGCAAATCAAGCACCCGCGATCACTGAATTTCATCCAATCGGATTAAAAATGGTTATGCATCGTTCATTAGGTCTTTTTCCTCAGAAATAGAACAGTATCACACCAAATTGCGAACAACAACTTGTGGAGTTCTCACGGCAAAGAAGTGATACCAATTTGCTTGAGCATCTCCTTCGATTTGTCCCTAGCTTTTTCAGGAGTTACAATGACCAGCCCTTCATTTGGTTGTCCATAAAAGACGACGGTTCCATCTGGATAAAACGCGACAATCGGTAGGGAAAGCAGATCTTCCTCGCCGATAACCTCGAGCCGGATTGTGCTTCTTCTATTTTTGAGAACCATCTCAAGACACGCGCGAATCTTTTGTAATGCATCAAAACTGATAGTGCCTGCTGGATTGACGGTTTCAATCTTTGTAGTGGAAGGTTCGGGAGCTCTAGAAGGTCTTGGATTTCGCTTTTCATAATTGTCCACGATCTCAAGGTTAGGAGAAAAACCAAATGCGTGTATCTTCTCGGTAGTACAGTCTCCCACGCAAACGGTTAACACGCCACTCCTTCGGAAAATGCTTCCCAATAGTTTGTAGTTTACGCTGGAGTCTTTCACCAGCTCCCCCAATGGGATCTTGAGCTCTTCTCTCAAGCTGGGCGTGATCGGATAATTTTTTTGTTGCAAGAAAATTGAAGTATTGAAAGAAAAACTAACTGACCTTTAGCGCATACCTGCCGGGTTTGGAGATATTGAGGGTCTTTGATATGGTTGATTTTTCAGGAGCGACAACGACAATCAGCCCCGACCAATCAGGAGTAAGTTCAGTACTGTGGCAGTTCTGGCAGATCTTCCCCGTTGTCAAAGTTTGACACTTTCGACACGCAAATTCTCTGGGCATAGCCTGTCACTTCTTACTAGGATGTTTCTTTTCGGGTTTCGCCAGCTCCTTTTCCCTCTGCTCGGTTGGTGCTTTCTTTGCACCACCTTTCTGTGCCTTCGCAACATCCTCTTCGATCCATTCTAGTGCACCAAGAAAAGGCTGCCTGCAGGTTACACCGATCTTTCCCAGTGCAGCGCCCCTCGGGAGGCTCACCGCGGTTATCCTGACACGGACTTTGCTTCCGACCTTCAGACTACGCTTTGTCTGACTGGCAAGTATCATCCCCTGCTTTACGTCGCTGGTGAGATAATCGTCTGTAATTTGTGACAAGTGCAATAACGCATCCGTCGGGCCTATTCTCACAAAGGCTCCAAAATCGGTAATCTCGACGATCTCACCCTCTACAATCTCCTGAACTTTTGGAAAGAATGTCATGACATCGAAATTTACCTTGTGAAAAGTTGCGCCATCACCCGGGATGATTTTTCCCGTAGGGTCAACGGCAATGTTTGTGATCAGAATAATGTAGCCCAGGTCTGGATTTATTGTGCTCTCGTATTTGCCCTTGAGTATATCTCTCGCCACTTCGTCCAATTTGGCACCGAATTTGGCAGGGGGTACGCGAATGACATCCTCTAGCTCGGAAATCTGAAACATAGAAAGCCTACTTGAACTCTACTCATTTTTAGCGGTTAAATATGTTGCTCTGCGCGAGAAAGACCTGACAAATGGTTTGTCATTCCGCAGCGTCAAATAGGGCACTTTCGTTCTTTCCAACTTTGACAAAAGTTTTCCGTCCAGGGTGGCGACAAAAATTTCCTCTTGGAAAGCTCTATGCGCAAATTCAATCAAAGCTTCGTCGGCCTCAGTGTTTGCGTCTTGCTCAGCACATTCGCCAATCAGGTTTACGACTTGACCGACAGATCTCAAAGCGTTGCGTGCGCGCCTTGCCGTCTTGGGAGTTTTGCTGAATACAAGGCCTTTGAGCTCCCTTACAACCAAAGGTATAGTTGCCAGAACAAAATCTGACTCTTTCCTCGAAAGGCTGTGAAAAGCTGGCAGCGGATCGTTTGTGATTTTTATCAGAAAATCAGCGTCGCAGACCAGTAGCGCCAAAAATTTACGACCGCGATTTTTTCCTCAGGAAAATCTCTTTTTTATCTCACGGTACCTGAACCAATCAGGCGCCAGCGATCACCGATTCTCCTGCTTATCGCCACTCTGCTTCCCTTTGATGCGCAGATCGGCTTTTTCAGTTTGCAGTCAATGATCGGATCTCTAGAAGAGCTGACGACGCCCACAGTTACGCCCGTTCCGACATTCAGTCTCAAGACCTCGCTCATTTTTACCTTGTCCACTTTGACAAGTTCTTGAGTACCAACAGCCGTATCAAACAGCTTAACATCCATTGATAGCGAATCAAATACCGGCGGCAAGTGACCCGGCTTTCCCAGAACAGAGCCAACGAGTAGGTCGCTCCGAGTAAAGTAAGGATCGAGCTCTGTGCCAATTGCAATCAGACCACCAGGGTACGCTTCTCGCGCTTTTCCGGCCGAAGTCATGACCGAAGTTACTCGTGTCACTAGGGATTCAGCTTCAGGTTTGCCCTCCTCCAAGATCCCTGGTTTCAGCTCGATCTCGTCCCCTTCAACCAGTTTACCTTCCAGCAGCGTGCCACCGAGAACTCCGCCAACGAGCTTTGATTCGTCCAGGCCGGGATGATTCACGTCAAAGGATCTCAAGACCTGCATCAGAGGGGGAGCATCTGCGTCTCTCTTGGGAGTCGGTATGTGTTCTTCGACAGCTTCGATCAGAGCATCTATGTTCAGATGATGCTGTGCCGAGACGGGGATTATGGGCGCATCGGCTGCGACGCTGTTTGAGACGAAATTCTTGATCGCCTTGTAGCTCTCTACTGCGTCGGCATCCGAAATAAGATCGACCTTGTTCTGAACGATCACGATGTGTTTCATTCCCATCATCTGGAGAGCGAGAAGATGTTCGCGGGTTTGGGGCTGGGGGACTTTTTCATTTGAAGCGATCACCAGAATTGAACCGTCCATCACTGCCGCGCCCGAGAGCATGTTGGCCATGAGACTTTCATGGCCGGGGCAGTCGACGAAGCTTACAACGCGCAGAAGAGTTGCCTCGCCACCATCTTTCGGGCAGATGGGTTCTGTGGTATAACAGCCTGGAGCAGGGGAGTTGCTACATTTGTAGAAAGCCGCATCAGCATATCCCACCTTGATCGTAATTCCCCTTCGAAGCTCTTCACTGTGAGCGCTCGTCCAGACTCCGGTTATGGCTTGTACCAAAGTGGTCTTGCCGTGGTCCACGTGCCCGCTGGTGCCTATGTTGACCTCTGGTTGCTTCGGAACTTTTCTCGTATGAAGCTCAGCCGTTTGCTGTTGTTGTAGCTCTTGGACAGTGGTCATTTATAGAAAACAAGCTAGAACCTCTCCAAATATAAAGTCAATGGGTAGTCTGCCGATAATTTTAGATTTATCCAGATCTAAGAT
>JBOGRL010000189.1:0-2597 GCA_050749505.1 Nitrososphaerales archaeon | reverse complement strand
GATAGACTGACTGCGTACTTTCGACTGATTTTGAAGAGTGAGGCATAGAAAGCGATCGAGGAATCAGAGGGAATAGTGATTCAGGAAGAGTTTCTCATCTTAGACGGCGAATAGGATGAACAGAGCTGGGATTATGAGTCTAGGTCAACCTGAAAGAAGAGTTGGCTCGCACGATTTTGCACGATAACGAGGGAGATACCAAGGCTCAGGCCATATGGTATATTCCTCAAAATCTTTGGTTTTCCGAAGTGGGGCTTCGTAGTTCTGGATCTGCCGGTAAGCATGATTTCTGTTTTGCATGACCGATCAGCTCAAAAGCTGCCCGTAACCATCTAATCTTCCATGCCACTCAAGGATGCCTTACGACAAGAATTAGGGACGAATCCCAAGGCCTACATACAAGAGACAGTGGAAAGAGTCGACAAGATCATCGAAGCGCTTGACTCGCCCGAGCTGAGCGGAGCTGAAAAGTCAAGCGTTCAGCAGTACAAAGAGAAATTGAGGGCTCACACTCAAAAGACTCTTTACGAGCTGATATCAATACTGTAGTCCCTCGTTTCTTATTTCCTGCCGGAAATGGATTGCCAAATTTTTTCACAATCGCTTCTTTCCGACTATTTTTCAGTTTCCACAAAAGTAGATCTTTTGATTTTGCGCAACTATTGATTCCATTATCATGGCAATCGATAGACTATTCCATCAAGCGAGATTGAACAAAATCAGGACTGAGGCAATGCAATCTATGAGGTTTCTATTTGCGTAGACGTATATAGTGAGTGATCTAAGTTGCAATCTCAGTAAGTTGGATACATGAGAATACAACAAGTTCACGTACTTCTTTTGCCAAGACAGAACGATTTGGACGATAGAATCGAGAGATGTAAGAGGAAAGAACGGAGGGGAATCTCATAATTGCCAATAATTTTAGCACTCCACGGGGACAGCTCGATCGCTTGTGACAACGAGAAAAGACACGGGGCGCCCAGAGAAAGAGGGCACGCGTACTACGAGTTTAATGCGAAGAAGGAACAGTGGCAGCATTGGATTGGTCTTTCCTTTAATCAAAAATCGGGCATCCTTGAAAAGCTGCGTTTAGAGGAAGGAAAATGCGTCCTATGCTCTATTGATGAGCAACGTAATTCATCAGAGTAGTTGAGAGCAATGATGGCGCAGCAAACCACGCCTTGCGTCTCAGGCTTTAGCCAACTGGTTCTGCGAAGACGCCACTTCTTGAACCAAGAGTAGTAATACGCAGTCAAATTACATTCGACCACTGAGGCTGGGCAAATCCAGAAACAAAGATATTGTGATTCTTAATTGGTGAAACAGCAAACGACCCACTCAAATGAATCGTGTTTTCCAACTTGCACTCTAATGATTTCGCGAATGAACGGCTGGCAGCTAGTTAAGGAGCTCTCTAGCAGAGTGGATAATTTTGATCGTCTGAACGATGACATTGAGCATTTTACCGCCAGCCAGGATACGTCACAGATCGAAGAGGCTGAGAAAAAAAAGAGTCAGGGTCGAAAAACAGATTGAGATTCTCCGCTGAAGAATGCAGTGAAGTTACTTGGAAAAGAGTTTCTGTTGCGGACGTTCATTTGTATGCCTCGGTAGAAGACACCCCCTTGTCCTTAGAAGAGATCCTCGAAGTGAGTAAGCTCGAACTTTTTTCTCCTTAGCCATTCAGGCTGCAATCTGCTTACGCGAGTGCTTCGTCATTGAAGAACGTTTGTAAGGCTCATCACTGCACCAGTTGTTGCTACGGGACAGAAATGCCCCTTTTGAGAGCTGATGTCCAACGTCTAGTCCTCTTGGGTTTCAAAGAAGAGTTCTTTACAGTTGAATCAGACGGCTTCAAGATACTCAAGAACAGCAGCCATGGTAGGTGCGTCTTCCATGATGGGAAACAATGTACGATTTATCCAGATCGACCCAACGGATGCAAACTATACCCTGTCATCTTCGACGAAGACCAGAACCATCCCGTAAAAGACGAGTTATGTCCTTTCAGAAACGAGTTCGGACTTTCGCCAAGAACCGGACAGGAACTAACGGATGTATACACCAAGCTCATTGAGGAAAGACAAGATAGGAACAAAGATGATAGAAGAAAGCGGCACATGCAAAAGGCTTCTCCTGTCCAATAACGCCATCGGTGAAGGACAAAAGGTTAGAAATTGTTGATCTCAATGAGCAACCAGAGTATTCCTTGATTTCTTGCTATTCAGGAAGAAAGCCCATAACAGACGAGTGCCACGCAAACAAACTTTTAGTTATCCTTCTTGGTTTCTTGTGCTATTATGCCCCTAGCTGTCATTTGCAAGAATCGTAAGTGTGGATTTCGTCATCCTTCCGAGTTACAGATGGATAAAAAATCATTCAGGACATCGACAATTCAGAACAATTCCGAGAAATGCCCAAAGTGTGGCAAGTACGCCCTTTACAGCAAAGAGGATTATTTCTACACCACATGAGTGGCTAATCTAGCCTCAAGAATCCGAGCGGGGCTGTTGAAGTCAAGCTCGTAATCACCATTTTTCCTGTTGCTCCTTCCCCCTAATGACTTCATTTGTCTTATACTGACATCTCAGGAA
>JBOGRL010000188.1:0-3723 GCA_050749505.1 Nitrososphaerales archaeon | reverse complement strand
CGCCTTGGTTACCTGCGCGAGTCCAATTTTCGGACTCGTGCCGGCTGAGATTTCAGATGTTTATCCTACATCTCAAATCACCCAGATAGTCGACTCTTACCCGGCAGAAGATCTTGTGCTGAACAGCAAAACTTGGCGAAGGATAGACGAGTTGATAAAACCTGATGATGATGGCGAATCTGTGTCAAAATGGCTACACGCGCAGTTGAGGCAGTATTCTAACAAACGTAAAGTCCCGAAGAATCTTGAAATTGTAGTTTCACGCAATTACAAGGCGTTCAAGGCAAGGCTTGCAACTAGGTATAGATAGACTCTGACTTGCCGATTTTTCTCTCCTCTCTTGAAATCTCGGTCTCCACGGCTTCGGCTCCCTTTAGCAGAGGATCAACGTCAACTTGGAACCCATAGTATTTTGAGAGTATGTTTATCGAAGAAACAGCCGCTCGAGGATCCACCCTGTCCGTACTCGAATAAGCAAGGATCGCGTAGGCGGGAAAGTTGTGCGCCTCAAAATAGTTTAGCATGATCGCAACCGGCCCCACGATTATCTGTTCGTCTTCCAGCATCTTGGCATTCTTTAGATGTTCGTTGGGAGTGTAAGCGCTGGTATGAACCAATCTGAAATCAGAATCATCTGTCCGCAAGCTTGCATCCAGGCCGCCGATTAATCCAACCTCTCTAAACCTGCTGTTTGCGATCCACTCTGAAAGGTTTCGGTAGAATTCAATTTCGGCACCCCGGTAAGGCGGTACCTCAACTTTGAATATTGTCAGGTCTCTCGCTTGGAAGAATTCATATGGAGTAACTAGTCTTCCCTGATTCGTAGATGAGACCGGAGAAACCGACTCCGCATCGACGAAGGCGACTCGCTTTGCCTCTAGCTTCTGGATCAAGTATTTTATCGTCCAATAACCAGCATATCCTATGCCGTGAAACCCAGTTAGGAGCACCGTGTCCTCGAATTTTGCGGTCTTTGGAATTACTTGGAATGCCATGTCTTTGCTCAAACCTTCTCTTCTTCTTCCTCCTTCTGCGCGAAACCGAGAAGCGGAAATCAAAAATCGACAGCAATGGATTTAAGCTTATGTAGCGCCAGCATGTCGGGCAACACTCACCCGCTGTTAGTACGATTTCAAAAAAACGTCTGGGATATAATTTCATTAAACATGAGCAGCAGCCGGCGTTACAGTAAAAAGAGAAAAAAAGTAGGGATTAGCTGATATTGGAAGTAACATTTCTTGGCGGAGCAAGAGAGGTAGGCAAATCTGCCCTACTCGTCAAGGGGAATAAGAACTCCCAAGTACTCCTGGATTATGGGGCGCATACCTCAAAGGAGCCTTCTTTCCCAATGCACGTAAAGCCAAAGGACGTGCACTCTCTTCTTCTGACGCACGCGCACCTCGATCATTCCGGTGGAGTGCCGCTTTTCTTTTTGCGGGATGGCGTCAAGCTCGTGACGACCGGATTATCTTTGGAGCTTTCAACACTATTGCTCCAAGACTTTATCAAGCTCTCCGGTTTCTACCTACCGTTTGAGTACATCGACCTACTTACAATGTCAAAGAACACCGAACGGGTCGGAATTAATGAAACGCGCTCTGTGGCTGGCGAATTTACCGCAAGATTTCCGAGTTCTGGACACATCCCGGGTGGCACGACGATCATCCTGGAGAACGACGGACGGCGGTTGCTATACACTGGCGATGTTAATCTAAGAGATAGCCAGTTACTCACGGGTGCGGATACTGACTTTGGCGATCTGGACGCGGTTATTACTGAAAGCACTTATGCCATGGTTGACCATGAACCGAGGGAGAAGATCGAGAACGAGTTTGTGAGCTTCGCCAACGAGGTTGTGGAGCGGGGCGGCGTACTGCTAGTGCCCGCTTTTTCAGTCGGAAGGGCCCAGGAGATCGCCTGCCTTTTGAGATCGAAGAACTTCAAGCATACGGTGGCGATGGATGGCATGGCTCTCAAGACTAATGAGATTCTCTTCAGATATCAAGAGTTTCTGAGAGACGCTGAGCTCTTTAGAAAGTCGATGGAAAACCTCGAAGTTGTTTCCGGGTGGGCTCACAGGAAGAGGGTTGTGAAGACGCCTTCGGTGATAATTTCACCAGCGGGGATGCTAATGGGAGGCGCTTCTGTCTTCTACAATCAAGAACTTTCGCAAGATCAAAGAAATGCGATCACGATAGTGGCGTTCCAAGTCCCCGGCAGTCCTGGACGGACGCTTCTTGACCGTGGATTGACATTGATGGCCGGTAAACTCATTCCGGTAAAGGCAGAAGTGAGGAGATTTGACTTTTCGGGACACTCTGGAAGAACTGAATTGTTTGAGATGTTTTCAAGGATCAAAGGCAAGCCCAAAGTTTACACAACACACGGTGATGGCGAATCTTGCGAGATTTTTGCAAAGGAGATAACGGAAAGGTACGGATTTGAAGCTTCAGCGCCGCAGATCGGAGACAAAATTGTCGTCTGATCATTATTTGCGGTGTTGTTCTGCCTATTTCTCCTTGCCGGCACTGCTGCTTTTTTCTTTCTCTTTAGCTGGGCTTATTTCTACTACTTCGAGCTCGTTGGCATTTTTTATGATGACTTCTGCTTCGTCACGGGTTGTCTTGAAAGTATAGAGGTACTCGGACGTCCTCAATTTCAGCTTTACAGATTCCTTTTCTCTCACAACGCGGAGCTCGACCGCCTTTGACATCAGTTTCTGGAATTGTTCTGCGTCCCGCACTTGTTTCGGCATTTGCTAATTATAACACACTACTCGGCAGGTCAAGACATCAAGATTATCCAGTCTTTAAACGTAACTAGATTCCGGCGGGGTGATGTAGAATGAGTTATTGTTGTTTCGCAGGTTCACGTGTTGATTTTCATGCGTGAATTTTTCTCGGCTAACATCTTATTCTACATCACCTTCCGGCGGTCAGATCATTTTTTTTCTGAGCCCGCTCTGAAATCCAGGAAAAGCACCTGTTGGAGAAAAGGAAAGCCGCCGGGAGATTATCGCACTTCTTGCTCGGACGCGCCTTGTCAATCCCCGGTGATTTGAGTCTGCCTCATTTTCTTTTTGTTGATCATTCTCAACGATCAACATTAATTTGTCGAACAGACGGGGAAGTTATTTTTTTGATCCGCAAGTTATTCCAAGGAAGGTCTTATGCCCAAATTAATGAGCCCTACGGAACGAGATATCCAGTTATAACAATCAGCGCAGATTCGCGTGTTCACCTGCGATACCAGAGAGTTTGACTCGTGGGCACAGAACTTGCACTCGGTGTCGAAGACATAGCTTTCTCTGTTGGAAATCATGTCTCAGATTGAGATGCGTATCAAATAAAAGTGCTGTGGAGTTTAAGTAAAATCCGTTTACGCATAAGAGGTTCATGCCTATATTACGTATAATACATATATTACAGTAATTATGCACATATTTCAGGCAGAATCAAATCATGCAGGTAAGAAAGCTTCAAACAAACGCCGCGGGAACTTTTATGGTGACCATTCCCAAGGATTGGGCGAAAGATCTAGCTCTCCGAAAGGGCGACCTAGTCAATATTGAGCTGGAGGACAATGACATTGTCATATCTCCAACGAGGACAAAACAGAATACGCAAAGCAAGTCGCTGAATATAGAGGATTTCAAAGATCAAAAACTTCTTGCGCTTTGCATCACAGCATCCTACATTCAAGGCAATGATATCACAGAGATAC
>JBOGRL010000187.1:0-3428 GCA_050749505.1 Nitrososphaerales archaeon | reverse complement strand
TCGAAGGGTCGCAGGAAACGCCTACGCTGAAAGACGAAAGAGTGCCAACGAAAGAAGAACTCAAACGAATATTCCTGGCCGCAGACCCTCAACAAAGAGTGGCTTGCGTCTTGCTTGCTCACGCGGGGTTGAGACCAGAGTCTCTAGGGAATTACGAAGGGAACTACGGGCTGAAGGTTTGTGACCTTCCTGAAATCGAAGTTCATCCTAGAAAGCACGAGCTAATTTTCAAAAAGATACCGAGCATAGTCGTCGTGATACCAATAATAAGCAAAGCTGGCCACCAGTACTTCTCATTCCTTACGAGTGAGGGATGCCAGTACGCGAAGGAATATTTGGAGAAGCGGATGAGGCAAGGAGAGCCATTAGATCACAACTCTCCCATCTTGACGCCTCAGAAAGATTCTACTTCAAAGAAGGTCGGCTCACACATTACCACCACGAATGTCGGTGACATGATACGCTCAGCCATTCGAAAAGCTGTTTTCAAATGGAGACCCTATGTTCTAAGATCGTTCTTTGATACTCAGCTCATGATTGCAGAGTCGAAGGGCTTGACCTTGAGAGATCATCGTACTTTCTTCATGGGGCATAAAGCGGACATCAAGAACAGATACACCGCAAACAAAGGGAGATTGCCAGAACAAGTTATCGAGCATATGCGCTCTTCATTCAAGAAAGCGAGCGAGTAGCTGCTGACTATGAAAGCTGAAGGAGAGTCAAGCTAAGAGCGGCTAAAGAAAATGCCCAAAGAACAGTTCCTATCGGTTGCAGGATTCAAGAAAGAAGGCATTGCGAAAATGGATCTGTCTAGCATGTCGGACGAAGACTTGAACAAGCTCGCGAGAGAAAAACTGCTCGGAGTCATGGCGAACAACGGAAACAAGCAAAGAGTTATTCCGATTCAAAGCGTCGAGTCGTTCATTTCTCAAGGCTTCGAGTACGTTGCTGCTCTGCCCGGTGAGAAGGCGATTGTGAGAGTTCCTTTCTAGTAAGACTTGCATTTATACTCGTTTTCAGAACAGAAACCCCCGCTTGTTCGCTCTTAATGAACGAAATTCATAATCTGCTTTGTTAGTTGAATATCGCGTGGTCGCCAACCAGCTTTATCATCACTTTCTCTGCTTTCTCTCTAAAACTTCTGTCTTTTGCGTCCACATATGCGAATGTCTCCGCCATCGGAGGGCGGAACCACCAGTAGTTGTTCTTGCACTCTTTGATTCGCCTATGTAGATCATCTGTAGCGCCGATTCGTATTGGTCGCTTTAGGGAATCGTAAAAAACATAGATGCATAAGACTTTTTCCATTGGCAGATTCTCCTCCCATTTTTCGATTGGGAAATTTCCATGGTATTCAAAATTTTCCGTCTTTCTAGTTTCCATAATTTCCTTATCGACTGCATTTGGTAGTTCTCCTAAGACTTTCTGAAGGCCTGCAAGAGTCGCTTCTTGCGGGCTCTCTGTGTCTCCCCTTTCAATGAAATAAATTGTAAGTGGACTGATTCCAGCTTTTTCGGCAAGCTTTTCTCTTGACAGTCCAAGATCCTCCCTCCGCTTCTTTATCCAATCAGATAAGGAAACAGAGAGTCCGCTTTTCCTGTAAATCCTTCCCCAATATAGCAGATCATCGTTCTTTAAGAACGAATAGTTTTCCCAATTGTAAAAACTATTCTTTTCCCTGCGTAAATTGAATTCTACGCCCTAAGTGGCCAATGTGTCTGATGCAAAAAGCTCCGAAATAGTTGGCTTTCGAGCCGCGTAACCTTGTTCTAGTGCATAATCTATTGCGGTATCAAGCATTTTCTGATTCGATCTAATTCCGTAAGGGTAAGGGTCTTCTCCAAATATCTCTGCAACCTCGTCATACAGATTGCCCAGCCAAACGAGGTTCGCAGGCTCCCTCACCATTGAGGCTGTTTCCTTGTAACTTAGCTGTTTAGCTCTTAGAAAGGCGTCATACAAGCTTTGGGCAACCCAAGGATTTTTTTCTAGGATGTCGTTTCTTACTACTATCACATGGTTTGCCGGAAATAGACCTGTCTTTCTGTAGAATCTCTTCGCTTCCGCCTTTTGATCGTTGAATAGTGGTCTTATCTTTTCTCTGCCAAAGATTCTCTGGGCTGCTGCAATTCTTTCAAGCAACCTTTTGCCGCGGCCGATATTCGTAGGAAGCGCATCGATCTCTCCTTTGAAAAGCATGGTCACAAGATCGGAGTCTTCTGATTTCGAATGTACTGTTACGTTCTCGGGCGGCTTGTACCCCAAAGCATCGGCTATCCTTTCCCCTTTTTTTCTTTCTTCCACCCATTCGATATCGGAAGGGCTGACCCCGAACTCGTGCTCCAAAACCCCTCGGGTCCAAAAGCCCACTCCTGTCATATACTCGCTCAATCCAACTTTCTTTCCTTTCAGATCTATTGGGTCTCTTATTCTTGATTGTGTATTAACAACTATCATGCTGTGAAAGAATGCTCGCATAGGGAAAACCGGTATCGCAGTGAGGTTCGACTTTGCAGAAGTCTTGTTCATGATGTAATCACCAATAGCAACTTCTGTTGCATCGTAGGACGGATTCACGAACATAGTCCTGAAGGGAAAATTTATCACGCTGCCATCGAACGAAGGATTCACATATTCGAGGTCGATCCCCTCAGACCTGACTTCTCCGGACAGTAATGGTTCGGTTCTATCGTATTGATAACACGCTAGACTTAGTTTGACATTCGGCATTTTCAAAGTTAAGTTACTTCCGCGTATTCTTGCGCGCATCACTGAGGTAAGCGCTCGTATTCGACCTCGAACAATTGTACTGCGTCGTCCGCAGCATATGACGCCCGGGAGGGATCGAGAGCTTTTGCTTGCATCGATTCGCCTTATCTTGGCGTGTGCATGCAGTGACCTCAAAATGCCCGCGTAGGCCATACGGAATTATGAACATCGTCAACAAAGGCGCACCCCGCTAGCTGTTTCCCTTCCTCCCCAAAATGATTTCATTTAAACCTATTCCAAAGACTGGCTTTGCCACATTAACCGAATTGTCATCTTCTGAAAGATGACGGGCTCTACAATGAGCGCAATCAGAAGTTCTATGGCTCAAAGCTTAAGAGAATGGCTGCCCTAACAAATCGTCAAGGCAAATAGCAGGAAGATAGCAAGATAGCATACCTAGCAAAGGCAAGCCTGTCACACACAAGTAGAGTTGCTCCAGAGCTCTTACATACATTCGAAATTTCATGTACCAGGAACGCTTCCCTCCTAATTATATGTGTGACGATTTTTGCTACGTTCTGCGCCCTCGATCTGTGCTGATTTCTATTTGGCTGTCGTTAGCTCGAACGCTCTGCATCAATATGGAAGCTGATCGCGTTCTCCGGCATCTCCTTTGCGGTTCTGCTGCGATAGATGGACATTGGTATTCGGGAACATAG
>JBOGRL010000186.1:0-4626 GCA_050749505.1 Nitrososphaerales archaeon | reverse complement strand
AAATTGAGGCCAGTGATCTGAGCCATTTGTTAGAAAAGAGCGTGGAATCTGTTTCTTCGAATCTTGATGTTGTGGCTAACAGTCATGCCGTGTCAACTGACAATATGGCGCCCGCAGTCCCTCTATTCAACGCGGCTCAGAATGCTACGAAATCTCTAACATCTGACTACTACTGGCTCGATCAGAATGGGAAGCTTATTCTTTCGAGCAATGGAACAAGCACAATTTATCCGCCAGGAACGGGTCTCGACCTAAGTCAGAGGGAGGCTTTCACGCGTCCTCGAGCGAATGAAACTACATATTTCAGTGGCGCAACACCTTCGGTCACCAATTCGTCAAATGTATACATTTTCATTTCGAGACCAATATATGCTATTCAAAATAACTCGGCACTGTCTCATTCAAGAACATTTGATGGTGTCGTAGCGGCTGCGATAGATGTTAGAACACTCGGCAGATCGCTTCAGAGCGACCTTTCATCCAAATTTCAGAGTTCTGTTGGATTGTTGGATTTCAAGGGAACAATCCTCTATTCAGCTAATGAAGCGATCATTGGCGAGAATGTTTTCGGAACGGCAGTCCAATCTTCAATTCCCTTTGGCTTGAGGCCTGAATTCAACTCATTCCTCAATCAATCGTTGAAGGGACAGGCTGGCGTTGGAGACCTATCATACAAAGGAGCTAGCGGAACTATTGCATATCAGCCCATTTTTGTCAACGCCACTACCTCTGGCGGTAATCAGATTCCCTTACAGTTTGGCGTTCTCTATATTACAGCGACCGATACGCTCGCTGCTAGTGCGGCTGTCCTGATCGGCCAAGAGAGATCTGTGAGTCTGATCATCATTATGGGAATAGCTAGCGTATCCGTCGGTATTGCGGTTACTACACTGCGTTGGAACAAGCGTCTTGATGACGCTGTAAGCGAAAAGACTTCTGACCTGCTGGCCGCAAATGAAAAACTCATTGCAAAAGCGAATGCTGAAAAAGATTTGATGAATATTACAGCGCACGAATTACGAACACCTACGCAGAGCATATTAGCCAATACAGAGATTCTCCGCAGAGTAATTAGGCGGGCGCTCGGTATCCAGCAACCAGTTCAGATCGCAAGTAATGCAATCAACTCTCTTCAAGAATACGACTCTTTGGCAGGTGATATTCAGCCGATCGAGATGGTAGAAATGGTCGAGTCATCTTACAGAAATGCGCAGAGGCTTCAGAAACTAACGCAAAACATTCTAGAAGTTGCAAGAATCGATAACAAAACATTCCAACTGGATAAGGAAACCTTCGATCTCAACGAGCTTGTCATGCAATCAATTGAGGACATGCAAGCACTTCTAAACCAGGAAGATGGCGAACGCCCCAGACTTGACATCTCATATGAACCCAAGCAGCCGATCTTGTTAGTCGACGCTGAAAGAACCAAAATCGGCGAAGTTTTGAGCAACTTGATAGACAATGCAGTAAAGTTTTCGAGCGAAGGAGGTAGAATAGATGTTATTACTGACAAAAAAGATCAGGGTTATGCGATAGTAAGTGTAAAGGATGGGGGCTCTGGCATAGATCCGGAGATATTGCCTAGGCTTTTCAGCAAGTTCGCGACGAAGACCGGCACCGGACTAGGATTGTATATCTCCAAAGCATACGTCGAAGCGCATGGCGGTACTATCAACGCAGAGAATAATAGTGACAAGGAAGAAGGTAAAGCAGGTGCTATCTTCAGTTTTACAATACCACTTGCGAGCGCTTCTTTGACTACCAAGTAGCTGCAGATGGTTAGAGTTTGAAGGATTTGTAAGAGATTTCCGTGGCTCGGCGAAAATGTAACGCTACAGGGAGATCGTCAGGATAGCTCTTTCCCGATTGAAGCTGAGGTAAGCATGGTCACCTCGGAAGATAATTCGCAACGCAAAACGATAATTGTTTGCGATGACCAGCAAGACATTTTGCGCGCGTGCTCTTTGTTTCTCAGAAGAAAATACAATCTTCTTACTGCAAGATCGGGAGAGGAATGCCTTGCTGTTTACTTTGATCAGATGACCAAGGGGACGAAGGTGCATGTTCTTTTGTTAGACTATCAACTTGGGGACATGACTGCCGAGGATGTCGCAAGAAAGATCAAAGAAAGTTCTTGGGGAACAAAGATCATACTGATTACGGCGTACGAACTGAATGATCTCGTAATGTCAAAACCTTTTCAAGAGAATCTTATAGATTCGCAATTGAAAAAACCGTTTGGTCTAGCCGAATTGGATAGAAAAATACTTCAGATGCTCTCTGACTGAGTATCCCAAGAAAGAATACGATCTGTGCGCCGTTATTGCGACTTGGTTCATTCAACTAGGTTGCCTATTTGTGAATCTCTGACGTGAGGGATCAAGATAATCCCTTTCTTTGAAAAATACTGGGCCGGGGGATCGATCTTTAGCCAGTCGCAAGTTTATTCCAGTGGGCGAGACTATGCTATCTGCCATCCCATCGTTTCTCATAGAAGGTTTAGTTCACGAAAATAACGAGGGTTCTACATAACAAGAGAGGGCGTACTTGTTTCAGCTTACATGCCACTTCCAGTCAAACGAGTTCCAGAGATTCGCCACATTAACATCCCGGTGTGGTGATGGGAAGAATTACTATCGCGATTGCATTCCTCGAAGAAGGATGGGTTTGAGCGTTGCCATTAACAACCAGGCCTTGGAAGAGGGGTCAAAGAAGGATTGTTCCGGTGTGCTCTAATTACATGTGAGACCGCTAGAATAGTCATGTAGAGCAAGTTTTTCTCGGAGCTAATCTGCCAAGAGGAGATCTACAGAATCTTTCTCGGAGCACCTCGCTTGGACTACCGACTTGAATAAAGCCCAAAAAAGCTGGTCGTAGTTTTGCCACCTACTTTCACTCGTTGAGAACATACAAGATTCTGTATTTCTCATGTTTCCAACTCTACTGGATTCTCTTTGTTTTGCTCACCGCTTTAGATTTCCGGTAGGGACCTCTTGTTCTTTTCCTGGATCTCTCCTCAATTTCCTTTTCTCGGAGCAGTCTCTCTTCTTCAATCAACTCTGGCTGTTTTGACAAATGAAACTACAAAACCTCCTCCAGTTTGTTTTCCATGATACCTCCTAGACCGTTGATTGATTTAAGAATTCAATTTTCGGCCCTGACTGCTGATATTGCTACTGCGGGATTTCGGTGGAAATATCAATGAGTAAATCGCTTGGGAGAGAACGATCCTCTCACTATCGCATCGAAGCATCCGGAATACTCTTCCGATAGGGCCATCGGCTGAAGCGAGCATTATCATGAGCGAGACATGCTTGTCGCAAGAGTGTTCGCGGCTTCAAGTCCGTAGACTGCGGGCATTCCATAATCAACGATCTTGGGGAGGTGGTCTAATCCTCCGACGACTGCTATGGCTGTTTGGTTAGCGCTGTTGTGAAGGCGATGACCGCCAGCTGTTAGCAGAATTGCGTTTCTGTTGCCGGTCGCACCCGGGCATGATGGCCAAAGTAAGATAGAAGGTGAATTGCGTTTAGGTAAACTATTTGTTCTGATTGTTTGCAAGCTCAACATTCTCATTTTCCTCAAACCAACAACTCGACTTTCGATTCATTATTTCGGTTTTTTTAAAAACAAAGAATGTAGATCACAGCATCTTTGCATCATGCCCATCGGATGAGGGAGGTGGACTTGTCTCGACACATCATGGTGCCCGTTGAATCAGTCGAGTACTAGTCTGGCATGCGCCGTTCTCTCGTGTAGAATGGGTTACGCGCCATCGGGCGAAAGATCTCTAGACTTGGGAATCTCGCCAGCCACCGCAAAATTTGCCTTTGCTTTGTGGACAGCCAAGACTTCAGCATGAAGAATCTACGCCACAGTCTTTATGCATAGAGCATATTTACGACACTGTTAATCTAAGCCAAAAAGATCGCATCTCCAACTATAGTGCGGCAACTACTTCGTTAGTAACAATTCTCATCCGTTGCTTGATCGGTTCAATAAAAGAGTCAGAGCGTCTACTTTCCGATGCAACGAACGAGGCCGTGACAGAGTCTTCGACGCAACATCGGAATACTCGGAAATTTTGCGTTTGGCTATGCAGACCTCGCTGAAGGGATCTACTTTACTCTGGGCCTGGTCGCGATTTCGGCGGGCCCTGCCACAACATACGCATATCTTTTCGCAACCATGGCTTACGTTTTACTTCGTTCATACGCCTAACTTGCAAGCTCGCATCCTGAACCGGGAGGAGCACTCATTTACGCAAAGAGGGCGTTTGGCACAAACATTGCATTTCTTGCTGCATGGGCATTGTTGCTTGACTATCTCGTCACGACGTCCATATCTGCCCTCGCTACTGTTGGTTATCTCGGGTACTTTCTCCCCTTTCTCCTGGTATTGTTCAACATAGCAGGATTGGTGTTGATTCTTTGCGTGGGTTAGCTTTTCTCCTATCACTACGGGTTGGACCCGATTCATTTCGGATCTGTCCCGACCTATCGCTCATTACTGTACGGCGTTACGATCGCAATGTCATCCTATCTAGGAATAGAAGTGATTTCGCAGAGCGCAGATGAGACAAAACATGCTGGCAAGAATATTCCTCGAGCTGTCTTCTTGATC
>JBOGRL010000185.1:0-3728 GCA_050749505.1 Nitrososphaerales archaeon | reverse complement strand
GGTATGACGACCTGCGTCGTGGGTCCTCCAAGTGTTTGCCAAATGGGGTTGTTTGCGTTTGTAGAGGTCGAATTAGAATGGGTTATGAGCGCATTGACAAGCCCTGAGTAATTTGAAAGACAGTTTTGAGTGGGGTCTGTCTGATTAGACGGAACTACCTGTGTGCACTCTCCTGTCACTGCGTTGGGGAAGATGTTTGGATCAAAGTCTAACACGACAATTGTGTACCATGGGACGACCGAAAAACAGCAGTCGATCAAATGATCGTGCGACGGCGTGGGTAGCACTCCTTCGGGCAAGCCGCCGTATCCATTTGTGATGTTGATGTGCTGTTCAACCGCAGTGAAGAACGGCGAATACAGCAAGTTCGGATGATCAGGGCAACCAGCAGCTGTTCCTCCTGCTCCGCAATCAGTTACTAGCGTGGCATTGTTGAATGTCGGAAAACCCAGGGGTGAAGCGCCCAACGCAGAAACTCCGAAGATTGACAGGCCGGCGTACGCCGGGACTATAACCCAAAGCGGAGCTGCACCCTGCTCTGCATTACTTTGGCCCGCCCCTACCTCGCAGCTTGTCAATTTAGCCGCGGCCGTCTGATTTGCAAAGAAGGTAAGAATGCTCGGCGTGCAATTGTAATTCTTCGCGTACGTGAAAACAACGACAGAACTATTGTAAAATCCAGGAGTTTGCACTAGCTCAGCTGATTGTGGGAGTTGCGACGTGGCAGTGGTGGTAATTGTAGTGGTAATTGAGCTTGTTTGACCTACAGTTGTTGTAATCCCCACAGTGTTCTTCGTAGCATACAGACTGAACCCTGCGACCGTCGTAACCAGAAGGAAAATTGCGACTGCAGTGAATACGAGGTTAGAGATAGCTTTGTTGCTTCCACGAACTGATTGACCGCTCATGGTGTACAGACCTCTTCATGATATTGAAGTCCCGATATCTTATCTTCGGCTATTTTGCTTTGCATTATGACACCTTTTGGTGCTTAAATTCGGGTGAGGATATAAATACCTTCTTGTGTCTATTTAGAACTGAAAAAAGCATGAACCTTCGCTCGGTGCTGGGGAATACGAAATCAAAGGTATTCAACCACCTCACGACGAGAAAGCATACCGCGGGAGAAGTAGCTGCAAAACTGGACATCCAGGTTACTGCAGCAAGAAAGCATCTTGAGTCGCTAAGGCAGAAGGGTCTCATAAAGGAAGAATACATAACGGAAGGAGTTGGGAGGCCAAAGAAATTTTACACCCTGACCGGTGTCGGGCGCGAGCTTCTCCAGAATCAGAGCTCAACGCTGTTGAATCTAGTTCTTACAAAAATCGCGGGAAATCACGAGATGATTAGTGCGGATGATCTTATATCACATATCGCAAAGGAAATCGCAGAACCAATGCGTGTTAGCGGATTCGAAAGAAACGAGCAGGTTGTTTCGCTAGTCGCATCACTGGATAAGTTCGGCTTTGAAACTAGTTTGGAAGAAGACAAGCATTCGTACACAATAATCAGCCACCACTGCCCGCTCAAGGAGACAGCAAATAGTCATCAAAACCTCGTATGCCACGGACTGCACGATGGAATCATCAAGTCCGCACTTGGAACAGACGATCTAAAGCTAGAAACCTGCATTGCGCTCGGGGACAGCATGTGCAGACACGTAATACAGAAACAGCGATGAAAATCCTTTTCCTTCGATTCTTCAAGACAAAAGTTGTTTCTCTGCTACTTCGAGCAGCGTTCTGAGAGAATTAATTCCGAAACTCTTCCCTGGGGAAGGAATCGTCAGCCGTATAAGCCGTTGAATCGGCCAATTGCGCGAGAATATGGAAGCTGTCGTTTTCATATAACCATGATGCAGGAGGAAACCTTCAAACGATTAATCAAATACATTGGGGTGTTACTTGGTGTTCATGTTCTCTTGGGGTTGAGGGATTAGTTCAAGACGGTAACCGGAGCAAAGGTGAACAACAAAGGTGCCCGATCGTGGGGGTGCAATATAAGCAGAAGGAAATATGAGAGCATTCACCGTATCTTTTTTTTCTATCGCGATTCAACGCCGCGGATTTTATGTTATGTCAAGAATACTCACAGTATCTAGGGGTAGGATGAAAGAACATAGAAAGGTCCATTGTCTCCGGCACGCGCGTGATTCCCGATCAAATCCTCGTAGTAAAAGTAGCCGGGCGTAGTTACAACGAACGTGTCGTTCAAAGTTCCACCGGCGTTCAGTGGATATGAAAGCGAGTTGAACAGTATGTTTTCCGAGCTCTCATTTCCCAGAGTCCTCACCACGGCAAGGTTGTGGATCAGCGTCGTGTTGTTGATTAGCACCAGCTCAACGGCGCTCGCGTTAGGTACTATGATCGAGGGGCCGGGTTGCGTACCGTTGATGTAAAGCCCATTCGAAAAATAGAGCACAAAGGTATTCACCGGATATACGGTGATGTTAGCGAAATTCACTCCGGCACTCAGCTGAAGAACTGTAGGAGGCAGATAGACGCTTCTTGCTCCTTTAATGGAAAGGGGATAAGTTCCGGGATTTATTTTTGGAAATACAAATTCGCCATTTGATGCGTTGGTGGACAGAGAGCCTGCATAGAGAACGCCCGAATCAAAGTTTGAACCGTTTGGAAAATTCATTTTCACGGCAAGTTGGGTCTTGTTCAGGGCGGTCGTTTTAGTAATGCTGCTACTGTTCGTCGTAACATTATTGCTTACGGTGATGGTGATGATGCTACTCACTGTACGCGCGGTGATTGTAGCGGTCGTCTGCGTCGGCGCAGTCCTTGGCGGAGAGTAGAGCACCGCAGTCACGACCGTGCCGAGTATCAGAATTGAAAGCAATAGCACGCTCCCGATTAGAGCCGGCCCGCGGTTCATCTTGTTGACAAACTAGATAATACTGGTTCTCGGTTTAAACTGCGAAGAAAAGTCCTAGAGATTTAGAATTCGTTACTTTTACTTTAGGCATCAGTAGCAAGGTGGAATGTTGTCCCTTTCAAAAAGCTCTCTCGCAGAACTCGGATCTAGCGAGAGCTTCAAGCTGCTTTTGGGTCTCACTCTGGTCACGATCATAGAAGCGGTCTGCTATGCCTGGATAGAAGTAGTTCTCTACACTTCGGACAGCTTGATTTTGTCCAATACCTGGCTCTTCGGACGGTACACGACCTATCACATTGTCCTCGCAGTACTTGTTATCGCGATGATATTCGGCGTCGGGTTCTTCGGCTCGGTGGTCTTGAGCCAGCGGGGGTTTGAAAAATTCATGTTGCTCGCTTCAGGCGATTTTCTCCTCTGGGTACTGCTCGAAGACGAATTCTTTTTCGTTTTTAGCGGCACAAGACACACTCCGACGGACTGGTCGTCGTCCTTTTTGGGCTCGGTTTCCCTGTTCGGGTATTACATCCCTATCTGGTACTTTCTTACTACAATATTGACGTTCGTGTTTTGGTATACGGGCCTGACTTGGCCTGAAACGAAAGAATCTCACTGATGCCCGAACGCGGTGTGAAATAATTTACTCGGTCGTTGATAGAAATATGAGAACAGCTGAAACGCCCAGTTTTTTGCCGTCTACAAAAAGAATAGTTCAATTAAGGAGGTTTTGAAATTCATCGCATTGTATAGTTCAAATAATTCGACGCGTCAATTCATTACAGGTAACGACATAGCTGTCTTGCTAAATTAATTCTCACAAAAAGGCCTTCAAGATCTCACTCCTCACA
>JBOGRL010000184.1:0-5147 GCA_050749505.1 Nitrososphaerales archaeon | reverse complement strand
CCTTGAAGCAATGCAGGAGCTCCAAGCGACTGTGGAAGGAAGTACGTCCAAGCTTCCCTTTCCATTCATGGTAATCGCGACTCAGAACCCAATGGAGTTTGACGGTGTCTATCCGTTGCCGGAGAATCAGAAAGACCGGTTCATGATAAGAGTGGAGTTCAAATATCCGGCGCATGACGTAGAGGTTGAAATCCTGAAGAGAAACCTGACGGAGCTCAAGGTGGATGAAATACAGCCCGTGATCCAGCTAGGGGAGCTTCAGGAGATATTCAAGGTAGTTGATTCTATCAAAGTTTCGGATGAAATTCTCGATTATATTTCGCGCTTGGCAAACGAAACAAGGGTGGATACTCGCGTGAGCCTGGGTGCAAGTCCGCGGGCAATCGTGCAGCTTCTTCAGGTTGCAAGAGCAAATGCCGCCCTAGATGGCAGAACTTATCTCACTCCAGACGACGTGAAGAAACTCGCGAATGTCGCGCTCGCCCACAGAATACGACTGGACAGGGCAGCTGCCCTAAAAGGTCTTGTGCAAGACCCCAGTACGATCGTGCAACAAGTTTTGGATGTAGTGAAACCTCCTAGGTGAAGCTAACCAAGAGAGGCAAAGACTACATCATAGCTATTCTAGTCGGAACTATTGCGGCTACAATCATCGATATCAGGATAGTCCTGGCGTTGTGTTTTTCGATGCTGGTGGCCGCAGCAATTTCAGAACTAATTCTTGCAAGGTCTTCTGTGAAAAACGCGTTGGTTGAGTACAGCAACGCCCATGTTAGGTGCTTCAAAGGAGAAGAAGCGAAGGTCTCGATCGTGATTCACTTACGCATGAAGCGCCTGATCGGCGTGAACGTCTCGGGTGTTATTCCTCCAGACGGAATAGAGGCAATAATCGACGATGAAACCGACGCCAATTCCCACACTATTTCTTTCAAACCAGTGTACGCTGGAAGGTTTGTAGGTTTGCGAGTAAGATTTGAACTAAGAGACACTCTCCAATTATTCAGCAAGACTATTGAAGTTTCAAATGAAGATTTCTTGATCGATAGCTATCCAAAGTCCATGCTTGCTGAAATCCGGCATTCAAAGCCGATGTCGGTCGCACTCGGGGAGCGCACGAGCGGAACGCGCGGTTCTGGTTTAGAATTTTACTCTGTGGATGAGTACCAGAGTTCCATGGAGAAGAAAAACATATTCTGGAAGAAGATTGCCGCGATGCCGGATGAAACGCTACTTGTAAAGATACGTGAATCTAACATCCCAAGAAAACTTTGCGTTGCTTTGATTCAGACGGCCGAGAGAAAGGAAGAGGCTTCCTTGACTTGGAAGGATTTGGCATGTGAGGCAGTCGCGCTAATTGGCAGGACGATCTTGAGGATAGGTTGCGACGTCGAGATACTTTTTGACCTCGGCGGAGAAATTTCGGCGAGGCTAGCGACAGATCCCGTCGAGCTCTCAGACGCTGTCATGGAGATGTCGACTTCAAAAATCAGCAATCTCGATACCATTTCCATGCTTTTGAGCAGGTCAGACATTTGCGTAACTGGGTTTAGCGAGCTACAGACAGATCTTCTAGCGCTTGCTATGGCTCGAAAGCCTTCGCTTTTGATACAGGATCCCGGATGTGTTCCCAGAAAAATCGGGGAGCTTGCGGTTATCTTTAGCGGACAGGAGGATATTAGAGGTCTCATTAACAGAGTTGCAGGGCTATGAGAAATAACATCATCAAGTACGTCTCTTCTGTCGGGGTCGGTGTAGGACTCACTGCAGTTTACTTTGCATTCCTTGCAAGATACTTGGCGCTAGCTAATTGGTCGAGTCTTAGCGAGATAGAGACGCTCATTTTGACAACTCAAATTATGAGAGTTCTATTTGTATTTACTCTAAGCAAGAGACTGCACCTGCCGCCGCTCGTTGCCATAATCATGTTCTCTTTTGAAGCATTCTTGATCCCAGTTCTAGCCCCGTTAGTCATCCTCACGGGGAATCCAGCTTACGCCACCCTGATGGGCACGATCTTGACCACGTGGATTGCAGTTTCGGCTTTGGTGCTTTCTCCGTATGCAATACAAGAATTTGCAAAAAGCATGATAGCTGAAAATTCACTTTCCGCAGTTATGGCAATCGCAACCCTTGAAATGGGAGGGATGCTTTTCTTGGCTAGTATAATCTCTCGTACGAATTCGCCAATCACAGGTTTGACTGCGCTTGGAAGTCTGCTTATCTTGACTGGCAAGGACCAAGTTTCGAGCGTGGGGTTTGCAAACTTGGGAAGCAGCGTACTCATCTCTTTGGGGCTGGTGGTTTTCTATCTCAGTATGGCATCATACTTTTCTCTCGGCGTCCATCTGCTTGATACTAAGATCAGATTGTCGTATGCCTATGCGCTCCCTCTGGCTGGGACGATCGTTGCTTTGTTCTTTATCTCGGCACTTGTTCGGTTCAATTCTAGCGTTTTGATCGTCCTGACGATTCCGATCTTCGTTTCCGCAGCAGCAATATGGGGTAGTACTCGTGGCAAGTAAAAAATTAGTGACGGCTGTGCTTCTAGCTGCAGCGCTTTTGGTTAGCGTCGTTCCAATGAATCTTCAACAACCCAGCTTTACACATTATGTTAGCGCACAGGGTTACGCAAGCGCTCCATCAGATATTGAGTTGGGATTTAGCCCGACAACTTTATCTTCACCGGAAGAGGGAGCTCCAATATATGCTCCTGGCGATTCGATGTGGTTTCTTACAAATTCGAGCCAAATCGTCTCAGTTGGTCTTACCTCCCCGGCGGGTGCGACTGTCGCTTCCAAAAGCGTGTCACCGTATAGTGTAATTCTGATCTACACCTTCGCGAAGACGGAGCCCGAAGGGAACTGGCAACTGAAACTTTTGTATTACAACTCAACAATTATTTCACTTAGCATTACGCTTGTGAGTTATTTTGCCCACAGAGTCGGGTTGAGCCTTTCCAGATACTCGATACAAAGTGGAGAGCTGAACTTGAATTTCTCTGTCGCTCCTTCGGATGCATATGATCTGGTAGGATGCATGACTTCGAATGACACAAACTCGACCGTCGAACTTCCACTGCCTTCGGGGATCGGTGAAGGCACAATATCGGTCTTGAACAACTTACAAAGTTCTTTCATCTCTCTGAAGCAAGTTCCGCCTTCATTTGCGCCATTTAGCTTTTGGTACACACTGGACTATTCATACTCCTACACTGGGAATGTAACTGGCGAAGCTCTGTCGAGGAATCTGGTAGCAATAAGTTCCAGCTCAGTTGTAGTCTCAACTGGCTCTTCACACGTTCTCGCACTCACAAATGAGACCTCACCACGGCCTGGCGAGTATACGATGAGGGCTTTCTTTGACAGCAGCAATGGACTTTCCGTCGCACAGACAAATGTTCTATTACTGACAAACGGCCAGTGGCTTTGGTTGGGAGGTTGTAAGCCGTTCGAGGTAACCTCAACATTCTTCACGCAGCAGGTAAGCTTAACTCAAGCGCCCTCTGCTTGGCCATCGAGTATCTATCTCACGTATCGGGTGAATGGAGTTTCTGGCTACTCTGTCTCGAATCTGCAAATCAGCCCTGTTAGAATAGAGCTCTTGGGCGAGCCAGGAAACGTGAGCCTTCCATATCTTTCGTATTCGATAGTAAATAGCCACAACGTGCAGGCCTCGGGCGAATTCGGTGGCTCGATCTTCCTGGTCGGGAGCAGCTTTCCACTATCGCTTAGCATAGTACCATCTTTTGGGAACAAGCAACTTTCCGCGGAAAACGTCACGATTCCGCATGGATTCACTGCGACGCTCGTCGGGATTCCTGTCGGGACGCTCGTTGTTCATGTTGTGAACAATTCCTTTCCAGCAACCGGGGCGCAAATTGGAGTTGTAAATGGAGCAGGCGGCAGAGTTACCCAAGCTACAAGCTCAAACGGTAGCGCAGTATTCTATCTTCCGACGGGTGCGTATGACGTGTCTCTAGTGAGCGGCGGAGTCGTATACCAGAAAAATGCGTCCGTCTCCGCAGGGAGCGAAACTGTCTTCGGGTTTGCTTTCACAAACAGTCGCTCCGTGAATTATCTTCCAGCTTTGCTCGGTTCACTTTTGGTGGTGGGAATCGTGCTGAATATCTGGGCGTGGTTGATTAGGCCGCGGCGATTCAGACACTCGATTGGTTCAAAGTTATAGTCAAAGCTCGGGATTGGGTGTTGCACTTTATAGAGATCATCTCTTTTGTGGATGTTAGTTTTCGGCGGGTCCAGTCGTGGAAGATGCAACACTTGAAATCTTGCGTTCAGGTTGGAGTTCGGGGCGAAGGGTCAATCCCGCGTATGTCTGGTGAATATTCTGTGGCCTAGTACAGCGCTTGAAAGAGTTGTATGCTCGAAACTGAACAGGTTTTTCTGTGCGAATGGAGGATTTTCCTCAAACTTCTAAGAAGATATGGAGAAAATGATTCCGCCAAAATATCCAGAAATGAACTACCAGCTCGCTACAAATCAAGATTGGAGGCGGCCACTATAAAAGAGGGTTTGAGCTACACCCGTCGAATGCAACCAAAAAAACCTCGCCACTTCCAAAACTCACCTTCTCTACCAGGTCTGGTCTTTCTGCTGGTTTGATTGCCCAAGCGCTGAGTGATATCTCGAGCGTATCAAATCACGTGAGCGTGACAGCAACCAAAAACTCCGTAATGTTTGCCGGCAAAGGAGATTCCGGAAGCGCCAAAGCAATTCTAAACATGAACAGTACGCTCTATTATCTCTTAAAGATCATAAAGGTAGTTAGCTCGGTTGAGGAGAACTTGATATTTGAGTGCTCTGCGAAGAATGCCGCTGAGATTGGAATGTTATCTGAGCGAAGGCAATGATCCGTGTAGATTGCACTTCTATATAGCTCCCAGTATCATAGACTAGCTAGAGATCTGATTTTGATCAGATTCGGAATATCAACGCGCGTATCTTGAGGGAATTGTGCGCGGTTCACAGTAGCAAGAGGACTATGATTAGCAGGAGCAGAAGAACAGTTGCTCCAGCAAGGATGTAAGTGATTCTTTCCAACCTTTTTACTAGGTAAGTGATGCGCTCTTCCGACGACATTTGCGTTGCCGTTTGTTGCTGTTGAGGATAAGAGGAGCTGGGCGTTTGTAC
>JBOGRL010000183.1:0-3693 GCA_050749505.1 Nitrososphaerales archaeon | reverse complement strand
GTATCTCTTGATCTCGCCATTTGCCGTTTACGATAACATTGCTCCGGGAATAAGGCGGAAACTGGATGTAGCGAGAATCTTGATTGAAGACACTAGGGCTACCGTGACGGAAGAAGCCAGAAGACGCGAATTCATTACTGCAATAAACATGCTCTCGGCGGAGCTCAGTGCATCAGGGAAGAAAAGCCGCCGTGTCGTTTTGCAAAATGAATGAGCCGAAGAATGAAAAATGAAACCGTCACACATCCCCACGCTTTTGGAATTGCTCCAACAAGGGGCAAAGGATAGGCCGGTCGCGGTCACGACTACCCAGCTTGCGGGAAAACTGGGAAAATCGCAACAGCTTGCCTCAAAGCATCTGGACGAAATGGAAAAAGATGGTTTGATCGAGAGGATCAGAAGCGGTAGAAAAACTTACGTGAAGCTGACCAGAAAAGGTGTTTCAGCAGGAGCTAGCCTTTACTCGACCTTGGAACAAGTTTTTGGAGGAAAAGACGAAGAAGCGCTCGACGTGAACGGAGTCATCTTCTCAGGCCTGGGAGAAGGAGCTTACTACGTTTCCTTGAAAGGGTACAACAAGCAGTTCGTTTCAAAGCTCGGCTTCGATCCTTATCCGGGCACACTGAACCTTCGCCTTGACTCTGCAGTGGACAGAAAGATCAGGAGAGACCTCGCGGTCGCAACGGGTATCAACATTGAAGGGTTCCGAGACGGAAAGCGAACTTACGGAGGCGCGCAGTGCTTCAGAGCTATCATCAACGGCAAAGCCGAAGGCGCGGTGCTCGTAATCGAACGGACAACGCATGACGATACCGTAATGGAGATAATTTCCCCCACAAACATAAGGGATCACTTCAGACTAAAAGACGGCGATGTTGTAAAGATCATAATCTACTTGAAGAGCAATTCAAAAGCTATGTAGTTTTTGCTGCTTGACTTTTCAGAATCGAGGTCGTTTTGATGCCGGGCACGCTGCTCATGAGCCTTACTAGCTTTACGTTCCTGAATCCTCGCTTTGAAATTTGGTCCAAGATTGCGATTTCATTCTCCGCTTGATCGTAACCCAACGCGATAACGTCGGGCTGGATCAAGACTACTGTCTCGATAATGTCCTCTTCGCTGCCCAAAACAGCCGCGTCAACCGGTTTCAAAGAAAACACTAGCTTCTGACGCAGAGCTTCTCCGTGGAGCGGTTTCCGCTTTTTATTTTTCTCAAAAGTCTTGTCGCGTGCTACGGAAACGATCAACGCGTCTCCAAGAGCTCTTGCCTGTTCAAGTGTCTCGATATGCCCCGGATGGATGATGTCAAAAGCTCCACCAGCCATCACTGCGACAATTTCCTTTCTTCCGCTTGGAGTAAGTTTCAGTAGGTTTCCGTTGATGGTGACGAGGTTTTCCTGCTCAAGAATTTTTAACTCGCCCAAGAGACCAGTGCGATCTGTTTCCAGCGATGATTCAAGGTAACTAAATGGGTCAGAGTTTTTTATGAATTGAGAGGCGTAAACCTTTGCAAGAATGCGCCTTTTCCGCGTCGCGCTTTCGAATATCTGGCCCACTGCAAAAACCGCCGCATGGATTTTTGATCATTTGATGGCTTAAATGTATATGTTGTTAAAGATAAGCAAAAATGTGAACGAGAAAAGGAAATGGAGCATATAGAGGCACAAGCAACATGCAAATCATTGGTGAAAGAAATATATGACACATCTTATCGGCGAGGTTTCCAACCGCGTATTTTATTGAAGCTGAATCGTTGTGCAGAGAGACGATTCTACCTACGCCATTATTTTTTGTTCTCACAAAGCAAATAATTATTATACATTGTTGGGTTGGATGGCCTTTCGCCCAGATTGCAGCAGCTACGATACTAGAATAGTTTTACAAACAAAGCAAAATACAATCCGATGATCCCTCCAACAACCAAGATACTGATAACTGAATAATCATAAGCTCTAAGAGAAAGATGGTAAAGAGATGTCGGGTTTTTCGTTGCACCGTAAGCTCTTGAATCCATCGCTTCTGCAAGATCCAGGCTGCGGTTCAACGCGACAGCAATCAAGGGAACGAGCACTGGAATCGTGTTTTTTAGCCGTTGGACGATGCTCCCCTTGTCAAACTCCAGCCCCCTTGATCTTTGAGCATCCATTATCTGGAGAGCATCTAAGAGCAGTACCGGTACAAACCTGACCGCGATCACGAAGACCATCACAAAGTCGTGGGGGAGGTGCAACCACTTCATCACATGCTCGAGTTCATCAGGCGTCGAGGTAAGGAAGAAAAGAGAGGTAGAGGAAATTACTGCAAACAACCTCAATCCGAACACGACGGCTAGATGCGGCGAGCTCGGGGCGATAACCAAGTTTAGGATGAATGCGATAAGGGATATTACCGCCGTGAAAATCATCGATTTCGCAAACCTGTGAATTATTTTTGCAACGGCAACAGTCAAAATGATTATCAGAATTAAGACTGAAAGCTGCTCTATGCTGTGGCTCACGAGCGCGACAACAAAGAGCGTCAGAGCCATGAAAAGCCTGACTCGCGGGTCCATCATGTGTATGATCGTGTGCCCTCTCACGAACAGGAAACCCGAAGCTACCCAGTGCATGATCCTGGATCTAGACCCCCTGATCCTGGTCTGATTTTTTTCCGCTGATCAAATTCTTGGCCTCAAGCGGATCTGCTGGAAACGGAGAGCCAAACCCCATCAACCTCGAAAAATTGACAAGTTGGGGTGGTAGAACGCTTCCACGCGACATTATCGATTCGTCCGACAGTATTTTCTGGCATGGTCCATCGCCGATTATTTCGCCGTTAGACATTATTAGAACGCGGGGCTGCAGAGGCCAGGCAAATTCAACATCATGGGTTACCAAAATGACGGTCTTTTCCTGCGAAAGCAGCAGTTGGATCATCCGTGCTAGTTTCTCTTTCTGCTCAGAATCTTGCCCAACTGTTGGTTCGTCCAGTATGAGTATCTCGGGGTCCCATGCGAGAACAAGGGCAACGCAAAGCCTCTTTTTCTCCCCCCCACTTAGCTCCATGGGCGGCCGCTCTGTGTATTCCTCAAGTGAAAATGTTTCCAGAGCCCATTTGGTTCTTTGTTCCATCTGGTGTTCTGGAAACTTGAAATTCTTCAGGGCAAACTGGATTTCCTTTTTCACTGACTGCTCGAAGAGTTGGTTATTGGGATTCTGGAACACGATCCCCACTTTTCTTGACAGCTGGGCGCAGCTTGAATTTCTAGCATCTTCGCGAAAGACCCTGACGGTGCCGTTAGTCGCTCTGAGCAGGCCGTTGATGTGCCTAACAAGCGTCGTTTTCCCGGCTCCGTTGCTGCCCAGAATGGCGACAAGTTCGCCCCGTTTCATTTGGAAACTGACGTTTCTGAGAGCTATAGTTCCGTTAGGATGACTATAGCCAACGTTTTCGAAGCTAATTACTTCACTTTTTTTTCCCATCTCGCTCAAGACCTACATACTTTCTCTGCGACCTGTTTAACCAATCAATCAATTTCCTGCTGGCTGACGAGCTAAACTGCTTTGCAGTTCTTGGGGGTCAAGCGGTAGATCTGAACCTGCGAGTGACAGAAGCTTTGCTAGCTTGACAATCGTAGGTTCTGTTACTCCATACAAAGAAACGTCAGTTTTCGAAAGAACCTCCTTTGGTGGACCCGAAAAGACGATCTTACCT
>JBOGRL010000182.1:0-4080 GCA_050749505.1 Nitrososphaerales archaeon | reverse complement strand
CCCCTACGGCCACCTTGTTACGACTTCTCCCCCGTTGCCGAACTAAGATTCGATAGCGCCAACAAGACGCCACCTCGTCCTAGCCCAACTTCGGTGAAGCGACGGGCGGTGTGTGCAAGGAGCAGGGACGTATTCACCGCGCGATGATGACACGCGGTTACTAGGGATTCCAGATTCGTGAGGGCGGGTTGCAGCCCTCAGTCACAACTGGGGTAAGGTTTGGGGATTGCCTCTCTCTTTCGAGGTTGGGACCCATTGTCCTTACCATTGCAGCCCGCGTGTGGCCCGGGAGTTTCGGGGCATACTGACCTGCCGTGGCCCCTTCCTTCCTCCGCCTTAGCGGCGGCAGTCCTTCTAACTAGCTCCAAACACCTTGCGATGTCTGGTAGCAATTAAAAGTAGGGGTCTCGCTCGTTGCCTGACTTAACAGGACGCCTCACGGCACGAGCTGGCGACGGCCATGCACCTCCTCTCAGCTCGTCTGGTAAAGTCTTCAGCTTGACCTTCAATCTGCTGTCGCTCCCGGTAAGGTTCCCGGCGTTGACTCCAATTGAACCGCAGGCTTCACCCCTTGTGGTGCTCCCCCGCCAATTCCTTTAAGTTTCAGACTTGCGTCCGTACTCCCCAGGCGGCGAGCTTAACGGCTTCCCTGCGGCACCACGATGCCCCGAAGGCGTCGTGTCACCTAGCTCGCATCGTTTACAGCTGGGACTACCCGGGTATCTAATCCGGTTCGCTCCCCCAGCTTTCATCCCTCACCGTCGAGCGCGTTCTGGCGGACCGCCTTCGCCACTGGTGGTCTTCCGGGGATCAAAGGATTTTACCCCTACCCTCGGAGTACCGTCCGCCTCTCCCGCCTCCTAGCCCAGCGGTATCTCCTGCAGACCAACGGTTGAGCCGTTGGATTTAACAGGAGACCAACTGAGCCGGCTACGGATGCTTTAGGCCCAATAAACGCCCTAACCACTCGAGGAGCTGGTATTACCGCGGCGGCTGACACCAGACTTGCCCTCCCCTTATTCCCCAGACATTTTAGATCTGAGAAAAGATCTCCTCAGCGGAAATCACTCGGAATAACCTCGTCGCGCTTGCGCGCATTGCGAAGGTTTCGCGCCTGCTGCGCCCCGTAGGACCTGGACCCTTGTCTCAGTGTCCATCTCCGGGCTCCTTCTCTCAAAGCCCGTACCGGTTACTGGTTTGGTGGGCCTTTACCCCACCAACAGCCTGATCGGCCGCAGTCCCATCCTCTGGCAGAAATAACAAGATGCTGTTACACCATTTAGACCAAAACCCATTCCAGGAATCTTGATCTATCGAGCATTAGCCTCAGTTTCCAGAGATTATTCTCGACCAAAGGGCAGGTTGACTACGTGTTACTGAGCCGTTCGCCGCCAATCAACGTGCTTAGATTGGCAGACTCGCATGGCTTAATCCCGTTCCGATAGCAGTCAGGTCCGGCAGGATCAACCGGAGTTAAATTGGGAGTACGATTTGCTCTCTTTTGCGGAAGAAAAGCACAAGCCAACGTCAGATTCAATAGTGATATTGAACCTCCATCTAATGTGCGCATGTTTGGAGGTCCTAATCGCATCGCACGGGCTATGCCCTCAGCTTGACATTGACGCCGCCAACAAAAACATGCGGGCCGAAACCATGGTCACGCTGGTTTTATAAGCCTTACTTTGGAACTTGAATTCGAGCTTTCGCTTTCCAAATAAACCGATCCAGAAAAAACACATTGCAACAACAACTCCGGCGCGCTCGGATCTTTCTTTCCCCTTCTTCAGAAAAAATTGTTTTTTATTATCTTGACCCAAGCATTTGGCCGTAGTGAACATCCTGACAAAACCCAAAGATTCTTCCGAAAAAATCGGAATTGACGATGATCCGATGTTTTCCGGAAGAGGCTCTCCTGCCCTAATGTCCATGAAAGAGCCGAGCTTGAGATTGTTGCGAGAGCGCTACGTGGAGAGTTTTGCAATCACCACGGGTTCTGAAAATCGCGTGCACCTCTTCCTTGTCAAGATCGGGCTCTGGTCGCTCGTTTGGACTTTCACTACAAAACACAGTCCTGTTCCAACTTCGCTGGACAGCGTACTCAAAGCGATTGAAGACGCGTTGAGCGGCCGAGATCCCGAACTATTAGAAAAACTCGACAAATCTGTGAGCGACGCGCGGACCCGGATCAGAAACAAGGCACAGGAATTTGGTTCACAGGGTAAAGGATGAGCAGATTTGATGGAAGAAAGAAAGCCCAGCGCAAACATCTTCTACTTGATCAGCCCAGCCAAGCCTCCGTACATGACAGATCCTCTCACAGGCAAGGAGCTAGTCCAGAAATCGTACGAATACATCGACAAGCTGACCAAAGAATGTGCGAAAGTACTCCTGGAAGAATACAACAAGACCCACAAGAAATTCCAGCTTGGAAGCCTGCCGAAGGAAGCATCCTCCAACATCATCCAGTGGTTTGAAAAACGCGACAGGAACGTGCGGTTGTCATTTGATCCCGCTTCGACGACAAAGACGCAACCCACTCAGATCCGAATAAAGTTTAGAGGCAACACAAAGGACGCCGACTTTGTGCTTGATGCTTCTGCGGGTTTGTTCATCGTCCCCGGAACCGAGATCTCAGATCAGGCTACGTGTTTCGTAAAGACCATAACCATCAACGCAGACAGGAACAATTTCAGCAAGAGGAAACCCTAACTGCTTTAGTGTTCTCACTTTTTTGGGAGCTAGTGGGCGAAACGACCGCAAGTTCAGAAACAACAGGCGGCGTCGCTTCAGAGGCCGCCGAGAAGCGGTACAGGAGGCAAACCAGAAGATCTGGGCGCATGTATCTGCATGCCCTAAAGATGATGCCGGGCGGCCAGAGCCACAACGGGCGCTTTTTCGAACCCTACCCTTTTTACGCGTCAAAGGCAAGAGGGAAACACATCTGGGATATCGACGGGAACAGGTACGTAGATTACTGGATGGGACACACCGCCCTTATTTTTGGTCATTCTCCAGCCTTTGTCGTGAAGGAACTCAGAAACCAAGCCCCAAACGGGATGTTGTTCGGCTCGCCCAGCAAACTCGCTCATGATCTTGCGACGCGGGTAACGGAAATCGTGCCTAGCGCAGAATCGGTGAGATTTTGCACGACGGGTGCGGAAGCGACAATGTATGCCGTGCGGCTCGCCCGGAGTTTCACGAAAGGGAATACCATCGTAAAGATGACAGGCGGGTGGCACGGATACAACTCTGCTCTGACGGTGGGAGTCAGCGCACCCTACAACACTCCGGAAAGCGCTGGCTTGATCTCCGAAGACGAGAGATTTGTAAAGCTCGCCCGTTTTAACGATGAGCCAAAGACAAAGCAAATCCTGGAGGAGAACTCGAAAGACATTGCCGGAGTCATTGTGGAACCCGTCATCGGCGGAGGCGGAGTCGTTCCAGCAGATAAGAGCTATCTAGAGTTCTTGCGCAAAGAGTGCACAAAGCTTGGCGCCGTACTGATTTTCGATGAAATAATCACCGGGTTCAGGCTCGCACCCGGCGGCGCCCAGGATTATTACGGGGTCAAGCCGGACCTATGCACCCTGGGCAAAATACTCGGTGGAGGGTTGCCAGTTTCTGCAATTGCCGGCAGGTCGGAGATCATGGATCTTGCGGATGCTTCCACGCATAGAGAAAAAATGGAAAGATGCTGGATTGGAGGCGGAACCTTTTCAGAGAACGCGCTCGGCATGAGAGCGGGAATCGCTACGCTTGATCATCTGGTCGATAACCAAAAGACGATCTATTCTCGAATCGGAAACTTGGGGCAGAAGTTGCGCTCGTCTGTCGACAGGGTTTTTGCTGAATCAGGCATCAGGACTCAGACAACCGGCGTGGGCTCGCTGTTTGCGACGCATTTCCTCTCTCCGAATCAGAGCAAAATCTCTTCACCCGAGGATGTAGACGCTTCGAACAGAAACCTCGAGAAACACTACTACTTTTCACTCATCGCAGAACATGGGATATACTTTATCCCTGGTCACATAGGGGTGATTTCAACGGCGCACAGCAGATCAGACATTGATCGATTTGTCC
>JBOGRL010000181.1:0-2196 GCA_050749505.1 Nitrososphaerales archaeon | reverse complement strand
ATTGAAATACCCGCGGGTGTGCATCCAACACTCCTTGACCGTTTAGGCTCTCTCACTAAGGGAACCGCTCAAGCATCGGTAATTCGGTGATTGGAAGTCAAAGTTAATCTAGTATAGGATTTACAGTGAATACTTGTGCCAGAAGTCAAGAGAAGATATGTCATCCCAGGGGAGGTTGTCGCCCGGGGAAACGTCCGTGCAGACTTGAACGTGATAAGGATTGGAGACAAGATAGTCGCCACTAGGGTAGGTATGGCAGAAGTGGGCCACGACGTAGCTAGAGTAGTGCCGCTCTCAGGGCCGTACATCCCTCGTATAGACGATTTGGTCGTGGGCAAAATAATAGATTACAGCGCTTTTGCCTGGGAGACAGACATCAACTCATGTTTCTTTGGGATTTTGCCCGCTGCCTCCGTGTTCGGCAGAGATTACTCTCCCGCCAAAGATAGCCTCACTGATAAGTTGAACGTTGGTGATATGATAGCTGCCAGAATCATTGCGTTTGATCGGACTAGAGATCCTTTGCTCTCTATATCAGGCCCCGGACTGGGAAGAATTCCGCGCGGACATGTTGTCAAAATATCGCCGGCCAAAGTTCCCAGATTGATAGGCAAAAAGGGCTCAATGATCAAATCTATCGAAGCCGGAACAAAATGCCGAATGCTCATCGGTCAAAACGGCGTGGTGATAATTGTCGGAGCAACAGAGGACGCACTAATGGCAGTTGGCGCAGTCAATCTTGTCGAGGAAGAAGCGCACTCGGCCGACTTGACTGAGAAGGTGCAGGCGATGCTCGGATTAACTGTTGCGCAAAGGCAAGAAGCAAGCGGAGATTCTTCCTCAGAAATTCAGAATGAGGAAACACAGGCGCAGCCAAGTGATGAACAAGCGAACTTTGAGCCACAACAGGAAGTAGCGAGTCCTCCCAGTGAGGAGCAGCAGATTTGAAGGAAGCACCTGCATGATTGAAATTAGGAAGAAAAGAGGTTACTAGGTGAACAAGTGAAATGGGAAAGCAAGGTGGAGATACGAGTCATCTCATAAATGAGCAAGGACTAAGACACGACGGTAGAAAAGCGGATGAATTGCGTCCCGTCAGGATAGAAGTTGGTATCCTGAAGAACGCTGACGGTTCGGCCTTCATCCAGTTTGGAAAGAACAAGATAATGACAGCTGTTTATGGGCCAAAAGAAGTTCATCCGAAGCACAATGCGCTACCTGATCGGAGCCTTCTACGATGCAGGTACCACATGTCTCCGTTTTCTACGGATGAAAGGAAAAATCCCGCTCCGTCAAGGAGAGAGATCGAAATTTCAAAGGTCATCAGAGAAGCCCTAGAGCCGGCACTGATGCTGGAAGATTATCCGAGAACTGCGATTGACGTGTACGTCGAGATACTCCAGTCAGACGGTGGTTCAAGATGTGCGAGCATTTGCGCAGCTTCAGTAGCGCTAGCAGATGCCGGAATAAATATGAGGGATCTAGTGGTAGCCTGCGCTGCGGGCAAAGTTGCTGGTCAAGTAGTTCTGGATGTTGACGACACAGAAGACAAGGAAGGTCAGGCAGATCTTCCGATTGCCATAATGCCCAACTCAAATCAGATAACGCTCCTACAACTAGATGGGCAGCTGAATCCTGAAGAATTCAACAAGGGATTCAACTTTGCGCTGGACGGTTGCAGAACAGTCTACCAGCTTCAACGCGAAGCGCTCATCGGCAGATACTTTGGCAAAACTGAAGTAATTCAAGAGGTTGAACAATAAGAATGTCAGCAGTAAAGAAAACATTCGTGGTCGAACAGCTGAAGCGCGTTCAGATGAACGAGATGCTGAACAATGGAAAAAGGCTCGATGGACGAGGATTACAAGACTACAGAGAATTATCAGTAACTCCTACGGTGATTGAAAAGGCCGAAGGTTCTGCCCGAGTAAAGCTAGGTAACACTGAAGTCATTGCCGGAGTGAAAGTGAATATGGGGACGCCTTTTCCAGATACTCCAGACAAGGGTTTGCTCGTTGTTAGCGCGGAAGTATTGCCTCTTGCATCTCCGTACGCCGAGCCAGGACCGCCAGATGAAAACACAATCGAACTTGCAAGAGTGACTGACCGGGGCGTAAGGGAATCCGGGATGATCGATGTCTCAAAACTCGTGCTCGTCGAAGGAAAGCATGTTTACGCTGTCTTCGTGGATGTGAG
>JBOGRL010000180.1:0-4832 GCA_050749505.1 Nitrososphaerales archaeon | reverse complement strand
TGATCCGCTGACACGTGGCTAATTCCTGTCCACCCCTTGATCAAATGACGCTAAGGTAACACAGCAAATAGACCCGAGGAAAAGCCTTTTGTTGATCTGATATGAAGGTGTGCGCGTCGATAATATGAGAGTCCGGCTCATGTGGCATACACCGAATCCCGAGATCATCGTAGCCCTTGCAATGCTGCGTTGCTACAACTCCAAACCAATCGAGGAACTTGAAAAAGAGCTGGAGGCGAGGCCGGGTTATGAAAGTGAATTAATTTCCAAGGCATTGCGGGACAAGACCTTCGACGTTATTGAGCATGCAGTTTTCATGTTTGAAATCGAGGGGGTAAGCCGCGTGTGTACGCATCAGTTGGTTCGCCACAGGATCGCAAGCTACGACCAAGAAAGTCAACGCTTCTCAGCTGTGGAAAGAGAAGACTTCATCGTTCCCCATTCGATCCAATCAAATCCAGAGGCACTCGCTCTCTACGAAGATTTTCTCAAGAACTCAGTCGAAGCTTTCAAGAAACTCAAGGAATTTGATATTCCAAAGGAGGATGCTCGATTTATTCTGCCACAATCTATCGGCACAAAATTAGTAATTACTGCCAACGCAAGAAGTTTAATGCACTTCTTCTTCCAGAGGACGGCAACTCAGGCGCAGTGGGAAATAAGAGAGCTCGCCGAGTTAATGCTGAAGGAATGCAGGAAGGTCGCTCCTACGATTTTCAAAGACATCATAGAGGCATAGGCGTTGGCTTACTTCACCGACCCAATGGGTGATGAATTCAAGAAGGCCATTGAGGAGGCCTTCAGGGACATGGGAAATGATCCAAAGAAGAGGAAGAAGAGCGTAAAGAGAAAAAAATCGGCCACCCAAAAAAGAGGAAGAACCTCGAAGATGAAGCGGTTATCAAAGAAAATGAAGGAGTCGCTTCGTTAATCTTTGGATTTTTCCATGTCCTTTGGCATTTCTTCCAGGGCAACGTACCCAGAGTACCCACAATTTTCGCAAAAGTAATAATCCGGAACGAGCCACCCTGAGAGCGGACTAGCAAACCGTAACTGTGAAAGGCAGTTCGGGCAAAGTTTTTTTCTACCCGCAAGTTTTCTTCGCCTTAGCTTTATTTTGAACCGTGGCTGAGAGTCCGAAACCACGTCAGCTTCAGTTTGACTAGTCAGTACCGAAGACCTACTGAACTTCTATCGTGTTTTCGCCGAAACCCATGTTCACAAGGCTGTCCCTTACTTGATCTCTATGGTCGCCTTGAAGAAGAATGTATCCTTCCTTTGCTGTCCCACCGCATGCAAGCTTGCTCTTCAGCTCGCGCGCAATCTTTTCAAGATCGCTCCTCTTTGGATTCAATCCCTCTACCATCGTTGTCGGCTTTCTGAACCTTCTCATCTCTAGCCTGACTACAATACGAGTTTCTTCTTTTTCCAGTTCCTCGCAGACGCAAAGATCCTTAGGGAGACCGCAGGTCGTGCATACTTCCGCCATCACGCGAACCTCACTGAGCACGCTCTATCAGAAATAATGTTTACTGCTTCCTTAACCATCAGCAGATCCGTGCACATTTGGAAATAAAAACGTTGTGATATCCGATTTTTTCTCTCGCTGAAATTGTCCAACGCTATCTTCTTGCTGGCCCCGGTACACAGGAATCGATATTAGTCCCTTGTGACAATTGAATTATTGAAATGCCAGCGATATGCGCGAGATGCGGAGATGAGTACCTTCCGATGTTGGAATCTGATGAAATCGAGGGTCTGTGCCCGGCTTGCATTTTTGATCCTGAAAGGACTCAAAATTATTGCGCAGACCTGCGCTAGTACGGCGCCGGCCTCTGACCGAGCAGCGAGATATCTGGGCACTTTTGCTCAATTAAAGTAGAGGGGGTTCGAGAATTTTAGCCGAGCAGCGTACCGCTTTGATGGAGGAGCAGCTAATCTCGCTTTTATCCTCCCTTGCGAAGCTCTACTCTGGCAACTTTTCGAGCAGTACTTTCTTCGCTCCGAGCCCATTGGCGAATCATTGCTTGCGAATATGCGCCCGCAAAAATCGCACCGCTGTTCGGTACTAGTTTCGCTATTCTTTGTAAGATCACTTGACCGTGATTTCCTTTGCTTTCTTTGCTCTTGCTTTTCCTGTTGGAGAGGCGCGATGGTTTGATTGCTTTGTTCTTCTGACAGCATTGACTTACACCTGAAAAATTGGAATTTTCTTTTAGGACACATTATGTTTTATTGTTATGCTATAAGGGTTATACCGTTATCCTCTACAAGTTTTTCCTTGAGTTGAAGGAAACCTGAAATTTATTCCCAACATCTTACAGCACCAATTACGGAACAGCGGAAAATCTGGTAAATGGTAAACGCTTTGTTACTGCCATGCTCAAGGCAGCGTAAATCCGGCTCATACCGTCACTCCTACAGCGGTTCGGTATAAACAATTAGTATATTCATAAATATTTGGTATATACTTCGAAAGCAATGGCATGGCTGATTGTCCAAGTTCTAATCAGCCTCGCCGTTCTCGGCAAGAGCTACCCGTCCATTATCCTCATCATGGAGCTTTGGCCCAGCCCCAGTGGAACGTCGCTCCATTTCACCTGAATCAGGTCGCCGTCCAATCCCACGATCTTCCCTTTGGCAATCTTCGTCTTTGAAACGTCGAATTCGACGTTTCTCCCGATAAATCTCTGGAGTTGCTCCATACTGAGATTTTCCTGCACTGCAGCGGAGCAGGAATAATCATCATCAAACGTTATGACGACGGCTGTGGTAGGCATACGCGTTCATTCGAACAATAGATCAATAATAAATTTACCTTCGAGGCTCACCCGTTAATCCGTGACGATAACTTTGACCTGATCTTCGGACCTCGCCACAGACATCGCCTCTTCGATCCTCTCCAAGGAGAACTTATTCGTGATAAATTTCTTCACATCGATTTTTCTTTCTTCTAGCAAAGCAATCGCTCTTTTCAATTCGACTTCGGTCGCGGAGTAGCTAGAAGTTATCGTGGTTTCATTTAGGAAAAGGTTGCTCAAGCCTAACTCGTGTGATGATCCCTTGAGCGGAGCTCCAAAAAGAAGAACCTTTCCGGACTTTCGGACACATCTCAAGCTCTCTCCAAATGCCCTGCCGTTCCCGGTAGCCACTATCACGAGATCGAAACCAGGTGATTTCGTTTCCTTCAACGCATCCTCGGAAAATGCGCCGTCGTTTGATTTGTTGACATCTACCGGAGTGGCCCGCTCTTTTTTGGCGGCGAATTCCAGCCTGACAGGTATAACATCTGCGGCGACAATGTTTGCCTCGGGCACAATCGATCGTAAAAGCTCCATATGGAGAAGGCCGATCGGCCCCGCCCCCACCACCAGTACGTTTCGCAAAGACTGCTCTCTTCCAGCTAACATACCAGCGTGATCCAGTCCACGTATGCAACAGCCAAGAGGTTCTGCAAATGATGCCTCTTCGAACGTAATGCGCGAGCTCATCTTATGGACTCCACCATGACTTACGTTGTAAGACGGAACAAGAAATTCGTCTGCGAATCCGCACGGAACAAAATTGCTCATTCTGAATCTCTCACACATAGTTCCAGCACCCACCAGGCATAGATAGCACTCATTGCAAGTAACGTGGTGGTGTGGAATTATGCGATCTCCCACAGCGAGACCATTCGCGCTGGATTCAACTACGATTCCAGAAACTTCGTGGCCCAGAATCGACGAAGTGATACCCCTCCCGGTCAGTTTCTCAAGATCGGTTCCGCAGACACCAGAGGCCTTCATTCGAACGATGATCGAACCGGCTTCAAGTTCGGGCTTTGGCACATGGTTCAGCTCCACACCTCCGCTGGGCTTTACGAAGGCTGCTCGAACAGTTTGGGTGCTCGGCAATTTTCTCAATACAAGAGTTCCTTGAGAATTAATAAGCTGAGTGTGATTAGTCATGCGAGATGAGGGTTAGCTCTCCGATGCCTCCGGAATGGACGTTCTACACGATTGGCATACTGCTCGTTATTCTCGGCGTCGCTTTTTTCATGATTCCACTCCTTGCCAGATCTGGAGTTTTTTCAGGGATCAGAGTACCCTGGATCATCCTGTACACGTACAACAAGAACGGATTTTACTTCGTAACCTCTCCCCTGCTCATAATTGGGTCTGCGGTGGGCTTTATCTTCTTCATTTTACGCCGCTGATTCCTCGAAGCAATTCCTCGATTTTTTCGTTCCAGATCCTGGCTTTGACAACCCCGCTAGCTACAAGTATGCCCTCTGCGCCTAGCTCGATTGCGTGCCTGGCATCCGTTTCATCAACAATGCCTGCGCCGCAGAGGAGCTTAGTTTTCGATCCAGTCGGCTTTGATCTCTCGAGTGCGCCTTGGGAGTTTGAGATGATCTCTGGTCGAACTTTGGAAACGGCGATTCCGGAACCAATCAACTCGGGTGGCTCTATCGCTATGAAGTCGGGGCCAAACTTTGCGAATGTTGCGACTTCTGCATCATCCTTTGCGCATACTACCGAAATCATTCCGAGATTCCTCAATCTGCTTACAATATTTTCGATGGTTTCTTTGTCCAGTCTATGCTCACTGTGATTTACGAGCGAACCGCGAGCGCCTGATGCTTTCGCAATTTCCGGGACGAGAAACCCCGTTGTAGAGCCGACTGGAGCATCGTCAATGTGTTGAGCCAGGAACTTAATCTGCGGAAACTTGACCGACGAATAGCGCAATTCAAATGCTGGAATGGCCAGGAAAATGGAAGTGTTCGATGTTTCTTCGTCAAAAGCCCCAGATACCGATTCTATGACCGACGAGAGCCGATCTAGTTC
>JBOGRL010000179.1:0-2854 GCA_050749505.1 Nitrososphaerales archaeon | reverse complement strand
GGTTGAGCTTTTCATCGGCACGGCCTCCCCTCCGATCAAGATCCCCTTTGAGGATATTGGTTGATTTGGAAGGTGTTCCCATCAAGGTCGACGAATATGGCGGACACTCCATAAGGGTGCTCCAGTGGTTCTTGCTTGAACTGAACCCCTTGAGTCTTCAGCTCAGCGGAAGTCTTCCTGCAGTCGTCTACAGACATCGTGATGTGCGTAGACGAGTTATTCGCGCCAGCCTTCCCTGCCTGCAATAGAACAAGTTCCAAGTCCTGCCCTTTGGGTCCGACGGTCACCCATCTGTCGCCTGCGGGCGGATTGTAGTCTGCCTTCTTCTCGAATCCTACCTTCTTTGTGTAGAATTCCACCGCTTGATCCTGGTTCTTCACGGCAAGTGCTACGTGAGTTATTTTTGCGTTCATACCCTTCAGAGCGGAAGCGAGGTACTTGAACCGATGCCTAAACAAATTAGAAAAAAGGGAAGAGACAGATAAATACGACAAAGGTGGCCACTAAATTCGCGACAGGAGTACCAAACCAGCATGGATGAGCTCGATGTGAAAATCTTACGCTCCTTGATTTCTGAAAGAGCGATTTCTCCCTCCAACGAGAGCGTGAAATTATCGCTCAGAGGTATCGCAGCTCGTCTTGGCGCCGATGATATGACGGTGAGGTATCGGTACAAGAGGTTGCAGGAAGCAGGCATCATGTCAGTTTGGTCGCTTCTAGTAAATCCGGCATTTTTTGGTTACAGAGTTGCAGAAGTGATGGTAGACGTTCAAGCGGAATCTGGCAAACCTGATATGATTAGAAAGCTCAAGTTGGTCCACGAAATCACGGGAATGGTCAATTTTTACGGCAGGGTAATAAGCATCTATGTGATATTCAATGGTGACGAGTCGCGCTCTAGGACAATCGAACTAATTTCGCGGATCACGAATGCTGAAAAGATCACCCAGTCGCGAATGCCGATGCCCCCAAGTTTGACAAAAAACTTGACCGCAATTGATGCAGCAATAATCCGCGCACTTTCAAAAGACGCGCGCAAGTCCACCCTTCTCGTCGCAAAGGAACTAGGACTCTCGGCAAAAACCGTTAGGAAGCGAGTGGACAAGCTACGAAAAGAGAATACCATTATGCCGCTTCCGATTCTTAACCTAGCGAGCATTCCTGGAATCATCCCGATTTACCTCTCTTTCGTCTATTCCAAAAGCGGGGTTAAAACCACCGTAGATCGCGAGATCATCTCTCACTTTGATGCTGGTTACATCATGGGAAGTTTCGCAGATCCGGATGTCGGCAACGTCGTGATTGGCACACCTACTATGGCAGAGGTTCCGAAGATCTTGGAGTGGGCAAAGTCGCAACCGGGAATTGCAAGCGCGCGGGTAGACATCGCAACGGAGACTTTCATGTTTCCAGAAAAGCTAATTGAACTGTTTGAGCTGAGGCAAGAAAAAGCACCATCGCAGGAAAATGCAAAGCTCTCTGATCCGCTTTTTTTCTCTTGAACAGTTTCATCCACGTACATAACATGCCAAAGAAAACACAAGTGCGAGGGCGTGACCAAACACGCCCCCGCCGTCGATCAAACCCACAGAGCAGGATGGACTCCCGACAGAGTGGAGATGATCTAAACTGATATTCAATCCCATCACTCAAAAGCATTGTTACTCCCGAACTACAAAGGAAGGGGTCTAGTTTCTGCAGGGATAACGCTTCGAGTCCCACCGGGCCCGTCCTGTTTTCGAATTTCGCAGCATTTGGTGTGACCTTCCCGGCACCTCGCTAGCAATAAGGAACTACGAGATTTTTGGTCGCAGTCGCAGCAAATTTATGTGAAGCTTGTCCGGTATATCCTATTAATGGCAACCGCGGTCAAACTGCAAAAAATTGGAAATACTATCCGTGCCATCATTCCTAAGGACATTGTCGAAAATCTTTCTCTAAGACAAGGAGAAGATATGATTGTGACTCTCGTAGACGATTCCATTTTGCTCAAGAGAACAAACAAACGCCGCACTGACAAGCCGACTCAGTTCTACGGAATCCTGAGAGGAAAAACTGGCAAGGTGGAACACTGGCCTACGCCAAGAGAGATCAAGAGCATCTGGGAATAGATTCGAACGTCCTGGTTGCCTATCTAGTGCCGTGGCCAGACAGGTTGTCTAACATTGTTAGGCACAATTCGAGCACGATCTGAATTTGAAAATACAAACAACCTCTGTAGACATGGCACTAGTAGTGCAGATCATCCTGATCATGAGCTGACGAAATCTTTGATGGGAAAGCGACATGCCGTCAATCCCACAGTATTACACGAAACGCATCATACGTGCGTACTCAAATTGAGACGAAAGGCTGAGAAACGGCGGCAGCACTTTCGGACTATAGGGATTTCTCCCTTTGCCTTTCCATGAGTTCAACCACGATGAGCTAGGGCCTTGAGCTAGCTTTGAAACACTCTCTTGGCGGCAGAGATTCGTCAATACTTGCTTCGTAAACTTTGTCAAAGAGGGTCAAGAAAGTAATTACGTTCGACGGATCTCTGTTCCCTGTTAATCGCATCTAGATCGGAGGAAGAACTGTGTAGATAATTTCAGCCTCCTCAGTTGTAGATTAGCCTAGTCCAAGGTCTTATGCTCAAGCGAGTTTATTTCCAACCGAGCCCGGTTAATTTCCGATGCATTTCTAGTTTTTTTGCAATGGGTCCAGGAAACTCTGACTGACGTGCTTGCAGAGACGCGATCACAATGACGTTGTTATCAATGGTGCCCTCAACGCACATTCACGAATCAGAAATTCAGAGCCTTAACTGGACGAAAGAATCATCTTGTAATTCTTTCGACGTCAGATTGTTGTC
>JBOGRL010000178.1:0-4749 GCA_050749505.1 Nitrososphaerales archaeon | reverse complement strand
TCCCGCCCTGCTTTTTCGCCTGCTGAACGACGACGATTTCAAAATGAAAACCCACCGCTTCTGGATCTTTATCACAGTATTCATTTCGTTGACCGTCATCCTCGGTTACGCGTCAACAGTTCAGATGAGCCAATCACAGGCCGAGAGCCTCGTTCAGAGCGTGCAGAACATCAAACCGACACAGGTCGGCATATTTGAGAATAATATTCGAGTGGCTCTGATCGAGTTCATCCCAATCATTGGGCCTGCATTTGGAGCAATCAGTTCGTACGAGACAGGGTTGGTAATTTCCGCGACGGGCCAGGTTCCAAACGCGAGGGCTACCGGGCTTGAGTCAGTCATCATTTTACTCTTGACTCCGATTTTCTGGCTTGAATTCTTCTGCTACTCACTTGCCGTCGAAGAAAGCATTTCTATAATCATCTCGATTAAGAACAAAAACCTCTTGACAAAAGAATGGAAGTGGATCCTCGGTTCAATTGTTGTCGTTGTCGCGGTACTCTTTGTCTCAGCCGGCATCGAGGTTGCGATGATAAATTTCGTCAGGTAATTCTTGATGGGACGGCCTAATTGTTTGAATTTCCAGCAGAAGAATCGTCAATCCGGTGGTGCGGGAGCTACTGAGGTTCTTGGTAGAGCCCAATATTGAAAAACATTGAGCTGGGTGTAAAATTGTTAAGAAAATCTGGACGCGATGTCGCCATGCTGACCTTCAATCCATTTCAAGGCCTGTTCCAGAGATATTTTGCAATCAGTTGTAACGTCTCAATGAGAGTTGAGTTAAAAGATGACAGCATGGGCGAATTAAAACATATTCCGCAAAACAAGGTTACATTTTACTGCTAGAATATTGTTTGAAAAGCGGGATCAAGATGAAATATTGCATCCATGTTGGCGGCAGTCAAAACAACGTACCAACTTTCAAGCATGCTGAATTATCCATTGCGATTGATACCAAAGGAGAAAAGGTCGCGAGAGAAGCTAGCGTCTGAATAGAATGGGGATTTTCTCGATGCTGCCAAAGCGATAAGATCGCCCACCGCGAATTGGTCAGTCAGGAAGGATAATTCGCATCTTCTTTGCGAAATTCATCTGCGAAAAAAACGCGCATATCTAACCCCTCAAAGCCCAGGTCCTCCTTGAAGTGCTGTTAAAAAGCTGTTTGTGCCCCGTGTAGGGAATCCTGATCGAGTCAGTGTACCTGCAATCCTGGCACTCCAGACCAAGTACAACCTCATAACCGGAGGGCAGATCGTTCACCCAGATCTTTGCGAGTCTCAGCAGACCACCGCAATCAGAATCCTTTTCCCTCCAAGTGTCTCCAACAAGCTCGACCCTTTTGGAATGAATAAGCGTGGGTGCGCCAAAAAACGCAAACGGGTATCCTGCTATTGTGTATCCTGTTTTTCTCAAGCCTCGTTCTTTTGGTGGTGGAGAAACGAGTCTGTCCCTTTCCTTCTTTTGCAGCAAAATTGGTTCTACATTCCGCTATACAATACGCATGGATAAAAAGGAGGCCGACTGAAGCTGACGCATAGACGGGACACTCACATGGATGGACAAGAGAAACCAGAGAATGGTATCAAGAGTCAGGATAATCCCGAAAGCCCGCCAAAACTCAAGGCTTCGGACAAGATTTGGGTGGGGCTGGCGCTAGGGGTGTTTGTTGCCCTTTTCATCGTCATACTCGTGTACGACATGATTTAATTTATCTGCCTTGGGTTTGAGACAAAGCGAGTACAGTCTAGGGCCGCGTCTACAAAGGTTGTTGATGTTTTCTCCGCCAGATCGTGCTCGCATTTCACTTGAGAATACCGATGACCTATCTGGTCACGGCACTAAGGCCCTTCGCACACTTTGGAATATCCTTCTCTGGCATCGCAAACACGATTTTCATCATCCCAAAACGCATATTTGAGTAAAAATTATCTCGGTATTCCGTACTTCAACATCAGACAACAGGCAGTTTGTAGACTAGGATCATGTCGGATTCGCTCAAAGCTTCAATATCGAAAGAAAACGGGGAGATCATCCCAAACGTTCCATCAAAGCCACATCAGCGCGTGGATATCCGGGAAGTCATGCGGTATTTTGCAAGTGCCGTTACCGTAGCAACGGGCGCTCTCGATTCCGGCGATCTATTCGGGCTCACCGTATCTGCATTCACCTCAGTCTCTCTTGAGCCCCCGCTTGTACTGATCTGCATTCGGAACGAAAGCACTGCAACGAGCCTTTTGAAAGAGTCCAAAAGATTCTGCGTGAACATCCTTGCTGAGGACCAGCTAACAATAGCTGAAAAATTCTCTCTAGCGGGAGAGGCGGGGAGATTTGAAAATTTGGATTTTCACATCGGAAAAGGCGGCAGCCCACTAATAGATGGGTGCATTGGATTCATTGATTGCAGGATAACTAATGTTATCACCGCGGGAGATCACACCATATTCATCGGTGAAGCCGTAGACGTTTCTGCGCACGACAAAAACCCGCTGCTTTACTTGAACAGGAAGTACGTTAAACTGGAAAAGGTAGAATGAACCACACCGCTCACGAGTACAAATTTTATAAAGCAAGAAATTTTCTCTAAAGAGGCGTGAATATTCGAGATGAAGTCTGGCACTAATCTGATTCTCTTCCTTGCCGGCGCTTTTGCGCTGATTATCGCAATGCTAAATATACCAGCCTATACACAATACACTGGCGGCCTGTTCATAGCGCTTTTCGTGGCCGGATTGTTTCTAACTTTTGGGAATGCTATCCGACAGACTCAAAAGATGGCAAAGGAGCAGCAACAGGCAGCGCAAGAAAAGAGTACTCCGACAACTAGCGCTTGAAGTGTAACTTCTACTTTTAGTTGAATTCTTTTCTTTCGAAAAGAACTAGCCCGAGAATCGCAGTAATTGCAAAGTAGACTAGCATGATTGCTAATCCCTCGGGTATTGTTGCATTATAGGTGGTTATGGTCACCCTGCCAAAATGCTCTACGGTTTGGTGCGCTGGAAACCCACCTGCGGATAAAACGCCAGTAATAATCGCCGAACCGTATGTTAGGATGAACCATGGTTCGATATGAACCAAACTTGTTACGAGAGTGTCAATTATCGAGAAGCCGAATAGCAGCAAAATCACCGTAACCAGAATCGACATCGAGCTACTCTTGAACAGAGAGCTAAAAAAGAATGTGAAACCCAGTGCGGCGATTAGATAGACGATTGTGAATACCACAGCCTGACCGAACTGGCTTGGGAATGCACTCCCTCCAAAATAGTACGCTCCGTTTGCAATAGCTATCGCTGTAAACACAGCCATTATGATTATGGCGGCGGTGAAAGCTGCAACCCACTTTCCAATGTAGATGGAAGACCTGCGAATTGGATTTCCAACCAAGAAGTAGCCCGTTTTGTTTTGAAACTCGCCAGAAATCGCATCCCCTCCGAAAAAGATTGCGCTAAAGATCACGACAAATGTGGGAGCAAATTGCCACCAAGCGGAATAGAATTGAATAGCTGAAGAACCAAAAGTTGACACACCGTAGTACGCAACTAGGAAAGTCAATAGCCCAGATACAATCAATCCTATTATCAAAAGGATGAAAAATCTCCGCGATCTGAAATAATTCGTCATCTCGTATTTTACGACTGTCCCAATCTGCTGCATGCTTGTTGGAAGTACATTTCCCTCAAGGGAAACATCTGTATTGGGGGAAGGTGCTTTACTCAATTTGTTAGATCACACAGTATCCTTGATAAGATTCAGATATGTGTCTTCGAGTGCGGATGCAGAGGCCCTAAAGCTGATCATTCCGATTCTCATCAAGGCAAGGTCTGCAAGCAGTTTTTCCTGATTTACCCCGCCGCCTGAGAATTTTATTCGGAGATTTCTGGGATCAATTTTCTCGACAGAAGCCACCCCCGATAGCGAGGAAATATTCTTGATTGGCAGACTTTCGTCGATGGGTCTTGAGAGACCGACCTCGACAACCGAAATACTACCGCCATCACCAGAGAATTTCGAGGTCACATTGCCAAGCGTGTCATAAACTAGCAGTTTTCCGTGGTCGATCATCGCGACTTCGTCGCATACATCCGCAACCTCGTTCAAGAGGTGCGAGCTCATGAAAATCAGTCTATTTTTCTTTTTCAGCAACTTTACAATGTCTCTGACCTCGGCCATGCCTCTCGGGTCAAGCCCAGTTGTGGGTTCGTCAAGTAGAATAATCTGCGGTTCAGAAAGAAGCGCCGCAGCAATATTGATTCTCTGCTTCATCCCCTTTGAGAATTTACCGACCTTCTTGTTCTTCCACTCTTCCATCTTTACTTCCGCGATCGCTTCCTCAATTTGTTTTGTTCTGCCGGCTCGAGGTACCCCCCTCAGTTCCGCGACCATCGAAAGAGCCTCGGTCGGAGTGAAAGACGGATAAATCTCAGGACTTTCGATCAAACTTCCGCAGTGCGCCAGCGCTTTTCTTTTGTTTCCGTGAACTGAAACGCCATTGATCAAGGCGGTACCCTCGGTTGCCCTTATCATATCGGTGAATATCTTGAGCGTCGTTGTCTTTCCCGCTCCGTTGGGGCCTAGAAAGCCCACGCACTTTGCCCCTTCTATTTTCAAGTTGAGGTTGGATAGCGCAGCAAACGAACCGTACCTCTTTGAGAGGTTGAGCGCTTCCATGGATGGTGCGGGCAATAATAAAAATTCACTTTTGATTTAAATTTGACTTTCGCTTCAAACGAAAGGAATAAAATCAGATAC
>JBOGRL010000177.1:0-3465 GCA_050749505.1 Nitrososphaerales archaeon | reverse complement strand
CCCTCGACCTGACCGGAATAATCGCTCGCCTCTACCGCAATTAGTGCCCTAAAGAATCCAGGATACGTGATCGCAAGATGCGGACAGATGTTCCCACCCATCGAGCAACCCATGAAGACCGGGCGATCAAGGTTCAGAGAGTTGGCGAGCGTCATTATGACCTTGATATAGAAATCCTGCCGAAGGACGTACTCTTCATTCCACCAGCCTACTTTTGGGAAACTTTTCCCGTGGCCCGGGAGGTCAAAAGCGATCAGTCTGAAATCCTTCTGAAGGTATTCATCAGCTAGAACGTGGCGCCACTGCCGACTGTCAGACCCTGCGGTGTGACCACAGATCACTGGAATCCCATTGCCCGACTCTTCAATGTAAACTCGATAGTCAGCCCCATCTATTGGCAGATGGATGTAGTGCCCCGTTATTGACTCTATTTCGGCCATAGAAACCTCTCTCTCAGCTCCCACTTGTCTTTCTGTTCGAAAACTCGCGCATGAACTCCATCGCGTGCGTCAGAGCCCTGATGTTTTGCCACACGATCTTCATGTCTCCCTAGACGACCATTGCCTGCGGCGTCTTTGCATCTGTAACGGCGAAGAAATGATGATATTTGGGCACTGGGTTTTTCTGCATGTATTTTCGCCAAGTTTCCAGAGGTGCCCTAACTGCGAAGCTCCACCTGTCCTTGCTATAGAGAGGCCCCATGAGTGGGTTAGATCTTACACTCAAGAGCTTGCCATCTATAAACGAAATGATAAATTTCTTGCCAGAAGCATCGATCAGGTAGGTGCAGGAGAAAAACTTGCCAATCACGTTCCATTCAGTGTCGCTGCGGAGTGACTCGCCGTAAGCCATGAACCATTCAACTGACGGAAAGGAGCTGTTCGCACTTTCGTCCGAAGACTTGCGCGCATTCAGTTCTGGCCGCTGCAACTCGTTTTGCTCCGTGAAGACCTACACGGCGATTTGTTCCAGCTCCATCCTCGGCTTGATACGCGGTGCTCCCAGAATTGTAAGGGAGAGGATGGTGGGAATAAGCCCAGCCCAGAGGAGGCCCCAAAACAGTGGGTATCCGATCGTCAGATAATAACCGAATTGCAATACTCCGACTGCAAGTCCCACCGGACCCGCTGCATTCACCCATGTCGCGGCAGTCCCTCGGGCTCTCGTGGGGAAAGATTCCGCGCTGAACACGTAGTACGGAGGATTCCAACCGAGAGCAATGCCGAATGCAAGAGGATATACTATCTCTATTATCAATAGGCTTGAGGCCGTCATGTAAACAAAGTAGAGCGCCGAGGATATTATGATGGTTATAGCACAGGCTTCGCGTCTTCCAATGTAATCTCCAACAAATCCATAAAGAATGTAGAACGCGACTCCGACTAATCCGCTGAGTCCGAGTATCGTAGCCGCCGTTCCGAATGGAACGCCTTTGTAGGTCACCAAGAGATACGTGAAATATATTTGGAATGGCCCCTGCCCCCATGACCAGAAAAAGTCCCCTAGAAAAATGAACACGGACTTGCGCAAAAGATCCCTGCTGAAAAGCTGCTTGTAGGTGAACTTTTCCGCTGACTGGACATCGACCGTGTATACCGATTCTAGCCTTTGCACCGCGGTCGAATCTTTGATCTTTGCTGCCTTTCTAATTGCGTCGAGATGCTCGAACCTGCCGGTTTCTCTCACCCAAAGTCTTGCGATAATGACGATCACAATTGGTATAACTCCAAATGCATAGACGCCTCTCCAGCCAACGGAAGGAACAAGAGCTACAGACATGAAGGAAGCGATTGCGACGCCTGTCGGCCAGCCCGCCTGCACAAAGGAGTAAATCAGTCCCCTCCTCTTTGGTCCGATAATTTCGCTGACCAACACTAATCCAGCTGCAGATTCAGCGTAAGCAAATGCATCTGCCAGAGATCTAAGAATAGCAAATTCGGTGAAGTTTGTAGCCAACGCGGTCAACCCTGTCGCCGCTGCGGTGAGGATGAGAGTCAGTTGAAACGCTCGTTGTCTTCCATACTTGTCGAAAAACGGGCCGAACAGAATTAAGACAATAAACATTCCAGCAAATATGATCGTGAGTAGTTCGGTGATCACGCTTACCGGAAAATTGAGATCTTTTGCAGTCAGAGGTAGCGTTGAGGACAGTATGTTAAAGTCCATCGCCGCAAGGCTCCACCCCGCCCAAGCTAGTATAACCACGAATGCTATGTATGCTTTCGAGTACTCTTCTTTCTTCACGGGAACTGAATTTTGATCTGACGCAACCAAAAATTTTCCGCGGAGTTTTTTTCCCTCAGGTTCTATTTAAGAATTTCACCATTTTTGTTCGTAGCTTGTAAAAATTAAAGGGTTCCCTTTGGTGCAATCAGCTAAAATTCGCCTAACCGATATAAGTCGGTAGAGAGATAAAATTGCATCGATTTGGCTTGACACAGGGAGCCTTGGCATATCACACCCAGAAATTCGAATTTTTCTCTCCGACAAGAATCGTATTTGGATTACAATCTCTTGGGCGGATTGATTCCTATCTAGCTGGCTTGGATTCAAAGAGAGTCATGATCGTTTGCGGAAAGAATTTTCGTAAAACTGAGAATTTTCAAAAAGTAGCGGACTCTCTTGGCTCCCATCTTGTCGGTACGTTCGATAGTGTCACCCCTCACCCTACATTGGATCTTTGCGAAGAGGCAGGACGTGAGGCCGCCAAGCTTGAGATCGATACCGTGGTAAGCGTGGGCGGGGGCAGTTCTATCGATGTTGGCAAGGCGGCTACATTGCTCCGGGAAGGGTCAACCAAACTTCGGGACTACCTCGTGACTTTTGATGTCTCCAAGGGAAGACAGGTAAAGCAGTTCCAAGGCAAAGCATACCGACACATCGCGATTCCAACCACGTTTTCCTCAGCCGAAGCAAATGGAAGCGCCGCCGTCGTCGAAGCGGATACGAGGCGGAAGCTGATACTCTGGAGTGATTCTTCTCTTCCATCAGCAATCTTTTTGGATCCAGAGCTTGTCGCTTCGCTCCCGAGGGAGTTGATGGCCGCCTCGGGTATGAATACTCTCGCGCATTGCATGGAAACGATGTATTCGCGCGATCTACAACCAATCTCAGAGGCCTTAGCCATCGGTTCGCTGGAACTAATCAAAGACAATCTGCCCGCCTGCATAAGTGCGACCCATCAGGATATCGAGGCACTCGGCATGATGCAGATTGCGTCTGCGATGGCCGGTTTCGCATATGGAAATGCCGTTGTTTCGCTCCACCACGCGATATGCCACGTGCTGGGCGCACGGTTCAATGTACATCATGGAATCGCAAACTCGGTCATGATCACATATGTTCTCAGAGACATGATGGATCACATCCCCGGTCAGATAGCAACCATAGGATACAAGATCGGAATCGTGCCACTCGGGACGAACCCTAGAGAGGCTGCGATATCTGTGGTTAAATGGGTTGAGG
>JBOGRL010000176.1:0-15304 GCA_050749505.1 Nitrososphaerales archaeon | reverse complement strand
GCGGGAGGTTTCCTTTCAAGTGTTGGCTCCGACATCTACTCCGAGTTAAAAAGTGCCTTCACGAGCTACTCCGGGTTTGTGCTGAGCGTCCCCCAGATAGTATTCCTGCTGGTCGGGGTAACTGGACTGGCCCTGATTGTTTCCGACCTCATCAAGAGAAAAAGCAGAGCGCAGGTGAGAAGGAATAACTAAGGCATGTCATTGTGTTTCTCATAATGTCCTAAAATAACATTCTTATCCCTCAAAATTTTTCAACCATGATTGTGGTTGGTCGGTAAGCATATGTCCACCTCAAACCGCAAGTATTGATTCGTGAATTGTAGGATAAGGGTGAACAATTTGAAGGAATCGCTCGATTTTTACACGAAAGTCTTCGGCATGAAGATTTCACTCAGAGGGAAGATGCCGCACGGAGGAGAATGCGTGTCACTCAGGACTCCTAGCTCAAGGCAGGAACTTGAGCTCAATTGGTACCTCCCTGAGGAGCGAGTTTTACACGAAATATGCAAATGGCGAAGAAATGGATCACCTTGCCTTCGGGGTTGGAGATGCAATCCGGGCCTACAAGGAATTGAGAAAGAAAGGAGTCAGAGTAGCAATCCCGCCCTCTAAATCCAAGGGAACGGAAATCTACATCAAAGACCCAAACGGAATCTGGATTGAATTACTGAATTGGTAGTAGCGCAACCCTCAACACGGAAATATTGAATAACACATCAGAAGTAGCCAGATCTTCTGCGAAAAGAATAATGTCCGCGATTGAAGTTGATTCCTTGAAAAAGCACTACGGTCAGCTAAAGGCCGTGGATGAAATTTCATTTTCCGTTGGGAATGGTGAAGTATTTTCGCTTTTGGGTCCAAATGGCGCGGGTAAGACCACGACGGTCGAAATACTCGAAGGGTTGAGGCAAAGAGACGGAGGAGAGGTCAGAGTTCTTGGGCTTGATCCATGGAAGAATGGATACAATCTTCACAAGAGGCTAGGCGTAATCCCTCAGGGGTTCAGGTTCTTTGACAAGTCGACCCCGAAGGAAGCAGTTAACTATTACGCAAGTTTGTTTGGTATCAAGGTTGACGCCGATCAAATTCTAAAAGAAGTAATCCTTGAAGATTCGAAGAACACTATTTTTGAAAATCTCTCCGGCGGACAAAAGCAGAAAACGGGACTCGCCCTGGCTCTGGTTAATGATCCGGAGCTCATGTTTTTGGACGAACCAACGACCGGGCTTGACCCGCAAGCCAGGAGAGCGATGTGGGAAGTGATAAGAACGCTAAAGAAACAGGGGAAGAGCGTACTTCTCACCACGCACTATTTGGAAGAAGCAGAGCAGCTCGCCGACAAGGTCGCGATCATGAACAGGGGCAAGATCATAGCAGCCGGGAGCCCGCAAGAGTTGATCAACAAATACGGTTCGGGGAAGAAAATGGTCATGGTCAGCGACAGCCTGGAAGATGTTTTCGTAAAGCTAGTTGGCTCAAAGATGGAAGATGCTGGCGACATGAAGGCAAGTAATGGTTAGAGTTAGAAACAAATGATCAGCTTAAAACGAATTTTTGCAGATCTCTCTGTGTTTCGTAGAGAATACTTGCGTAACAAGACTGCGTTCTTCTTTGCGCTTGTATTTCCACTAATCTTGATCGTGATATTTGGAGCGATCTTTTCGGGTGGAAGCAGCGGGCCTATCACGGTATACGTACAAAACCAAGACTCCGGGCAGATTGGCATCGCGTTCCTCAACGCGATGAACCAGACGCATGTAACGCAGATTAAGATCACTCCAAATGCACAGAACCTGCCAAAATATCTGCAAGCTCACTCAGGGGCGGTAGGGATGCTGATACCTGAAAACTTTTCTCAAGACTTTGAATCGGGAAAGCAGGTCAACTTGACCCTGTACAGCAATCCCTCTGACACTTCGGGGGTGATAGTACTTCAGACTGCGGAGGGGATGATAAACGCGTTCAACCTGAATCGCAGCGGCGGCAGCGCAGTGATCGGGCTCCAATCGCAGAACGTAGTTTCAAAATCCTTCACATACATCGATTTTTTGATCCCCGGCCTCATCGGGTTTTCAATACTTACGAGCCCGATGTTCTCAATGGTCAACCTCTCATCCGAGTACAAGAAATCCAAGTTCTTCAAGCAGCTCTCGCTCACTCCGCTAACAAAGGATGAGTGGCTCATTTCCAAAATCATCTGGTATGTCATACTCTCATTCATCTCCTTTGTAATAATGGCGGCGGTAGGCATCTTATTTTTCGGTGGCCACATCGCAATCTCGCCGGGGATTATTCCGTTTTTAGTTATCGGGCCGGTGTTTTTTGTTTCGCTCGGAATGCTGGTTGGCACTGTGACAAAGAGCGTAGAGTCAGCCGGCGTTGTGGGGAACATCATCACTTTCCCAATGATGTTTCTCTCCGGCACTTTTTTCCCCATCAGCGCGATGCCCGCATATCTGCAGGAGTTTGCACATGTCCTGCCTTTGTTTTACCTGATTGAGGGACTGAATAATGTAATGTTATACGGGAATTACTACGGCGCCCTGATCGACATTTTAGTATTGATAGTGATTTCAGCGGTTGTCTTCACACTTGCGGTGAGGCTCTTCAAGTGGAGAGAGGACTAGCTAGGGGTAAAACGCCGTGAGGACATGCTATTTTTAATGCCCTAATTGATTCCCCGGGAATAAGAGGGTTGGCAAGCCTCGATCCAAGATCTGCAAAGGGGCACAAAAGCAGCTCGTCTTTAAACGGAAGTCACTTTGCAAGAGTGTTTGGTACATTTGTCGAAGGAGAATTTCCCAGAGAAAATGGAAAAATTGTCTGTTGGGGTGATCTACTCTTCGCCGTCTTCTCGCAAATCAGCCAGCGCCCTAGATACAAGCTCGTAATGCCTGACTATTCCTTCAACGCCCTTGAAGTTTTTTGAACTCCTTTCGGGTGGCTGCCAGAGATAAATCAAGTTCCCATCCGGATCTGAAAACGAAACCATCTTGCCCGAAGAGTCTTCGGAGATCTTCTTTGACCTGAATTTGACTCCGCGCTTTGCGAGGTCTGCGTACACAGCGTCGATTTCATTCTCAACGACAAACAGGAGCTGACCGCATGGAAGAGGCGGAGGAGTTGATTTTTCAGCCTTTGCCGGGATACTGGACATCATGAGTGTTAGTCTTATATTTCCAAGGTCAAAATGCGCATCCTTGGTCTTCGGGGAACCCATCTTGCCGCTCGCTTCTTCCTCGATTGGCTTTAGCCCGATTACTTCCTTGTAAAAGCGCTTGCTTCCTTCGATATCCTTGCACTGGAGCCTTATCGCTGCAAGGGGTAACTGGCCTATTAGAGACATTTTTTCTTTCTTTACCGCGCTCTAAGGGGTGGGGCTCGCCTAAATTAAACTTGATGGGTTGACCCGGGGTGGGATTCCGGCTCAGAAGAACGCTCTAATCCGTCTGAAGCAATCACACAGGTCCTCTGACCCAGGCTCTGAGTGCCTCATACCAAAACAACGCACTCGCTGCTACAAGCATCATGATGAAAAACAGGTTGAGTTCTGTAAAAGGATCCCTGACCAGCACGACTAACCCCAAGAATGCGGTGATCATAGTGAAAAAGACTGCGTAGAAGATGAACCTTGGAACTATGAGAGACCCGAATTTGAGAAAATCCTTCAGTACGTCAACCCTAATTTGGTCAGCCAGGAAGTACTCGCCCCCCTGTTCAGTGACCAGGCCTAGGTCTACTAGTTTAGCCAGATGATACTGGGCGAGCGACGAACTGGAAAAGTGAAGCTCCCGCTGGATCTCGCGCACACCGCTCTTCTTGTGTGTCACCACGTAGATGTAGGTGCGGAGTGTATTTCCCTTGAGCTGGGATTCAGCGATTATCTTTCTCTCCGCGTCGATTTCTCCGGACAAAATGGGGTTGCGCTGCTCTGATCTAGGGAGCAATTGAAAACAAATCCTCCTTTATTCGTATCGTTTTCTTTGTATTTTCTTGCTTCGCACTGGAGGCATTGATCATTATTCAGGGCCAGACTCTTGGGACGACCACGAGGCGGGGTTCTGACATATCCCGCACCCCTGGTGGCGTTTGGCGTGCTCGGGGTGCTCCTCAAGGTGTTTCATTATTCGCTCAAGGTTATGGCCTTTCATGTCCTTTGTGGATTTACAGTTCAGGTTATCAACCAGCAGATTAGAACAGTGGCAAATTCCCTTCGAGATTAGTCTGTTCTATAATTAGAACAGCAGCCGGGCTGGCCCAAGTCCCGTGTTCAAAGGAATGGGTTATAGTCTAGCCATGAAGAAGTACGTGCCATGAGCTCAAGGTCGAGCGTTTTGATGTCGGGCGCCGTAGCGGCGATTTTGGCAATTGTGCTGATCGGGACTGTCGTGTTAACTGGCGTATTGAATCCGCAGACCACTAACTTGTACCCAACGCAGTCCTCTTCGACGGACGCCAATCATGGAACGCTAGCTGTGCTGATGACTGATCCTCCGACAGTTCCAAACGGAACGACCGCACTCTACATCGTGTATAGTAACATGGCAGTTCACGTCGCGGACGCTGCGAGCAGCTCGGGCTGGCACGTGCTCAACTCCAAGGGGGAGATAAACCTGATGAGTATCATAAACGTCACGCAGACAGTAGCATCGACAAATATCCAGAGCGGTTCTTTTGACGCGCTTGCCTTCAACATAACTTCCGTGACGGTGACTTTTGACGAAGCTAACTATTCGGCGTCGCTTGTCTACGGAGACCACAGGTTCGTGGTGCCAATAGTCGGAGGAATAACCGTGCTCAACGGACAGGTGACTGCTGCCGTAATTGACCTGACGCCGACCGTTCTCTTGCTAGGCAACCCGTCTGATCCGTCATTTGCGTTCATTCCAGCGGCCCGTGGGTACACTATTCCTGCGCAGTCAATCCCCCAAAGCGGAGTCCGTATAGGCCAAATTGCACATGTTGACAACCAGACCTGGTTCCAAAGTAACCAACCTCGCTTTGAGATCATCGGGGTGACGCTTGGTCCTAACTCGCTTTCGATCACTGTTGCAAACACCGGAAACGTGCCACTAATCTTCACCCTGACTGCTGTGACTTTGCTCACTTCGGCTGGAGGCGGCCTGAAGGCATCACTTCCTGCAGTTGCATCAGTCTCCGAGTTTTTCGTGGTACACTCCAACGCTTCGCTTGTGCCGGTGACTACGAATGATGTAAAGACGATAATACAAGATATTTCTGGTGGTGGATATTACCTGCCGGCTCAGGCTAGCGTTACGTTCAACTATACGGGGATAATATCGATTGGTATAGTTCAGGGCGCAAACAGGCAGCCGATCCAGTCGATAGTTCCCGGAGAGCATTACATAGTCACTGTTTCGACTGGAGATAAACTTGTCCAGAAAATAGTGGGAGCAAGCGTCTAGTCAGCAATCGCGAACACTTTCAGTATTGCAACAACAACTGGTCGCTAAAATATCAACTAGTTTTGATAGAATCCGTAAAACTCTGGATCAAAGCCGTTGTAGACTTTACGTTCCTTTTTTCGTGGAATTCTTACCTTCTGAATTCTTTCCCTGACCTTCAACTTTTGGACTGAACCGAAGCGTCCCGCGGGGTATTTAATGAAAGTCGAGGAAAATAGATTACTTCTACAATTGTCGAACTCTTAAATAGCAATTGGCATAGCAGCCAAGAACAGCCAAAATAGAGTCAGCCGGGAGATTTTTTTGCGGAAGCTGGAGGCTGCCCCGCCACTTTGACGCTCCAGACAAAACGCATTGAGAAAAAGTAACTTACAGGATATGCGACGATTGCACCAATAATATTTCCCAGTACTGGGGAGACTGAAAACTCTGCCAGAAGCAATAGCTGTACTCCGATCGTGATAATGTTTCCCAAAAGATACGCGAGCTGGAATTTGAGCAGCCTCGCGATTACTCTCCTTGCATCTCTGTGTTTTTGTTCCCCCTGATTTTTGACAGTGATCCGCTCGTTTATGAAAAATGAGGCTGTAACACCGATGCCAAAGGCAGCGACGTTTAATCCGAGAATCGTCGGAGAAGAGTAGGCGACACTGGGCACTTTCGTAGTATGATAGAAGACAAAGACTCCAATTACAAGAAGCAACTCTGCAATGAGAAAGCCGGCCGCGCCTGCAACTCCAAACTTCGCTGCGCGAAAAACTCCGTATTTCTCATTTAGGCTATCTGCAAACTTTTTGAGGCGACGGGAGGAGGAGGGGGAGTTTCCTTGCAACTATCTCATCAGGTATTTTGCAAAATAGTATAGATTGTTTGCTTTTGAGCATTACTTCCTGGAGGCCTGACCTTCAGGCACGTATTCTAACCTGCAAACTATTCAATTCATAGGACACGACCAAAAGTCTCAGGTATTCCAATGACGATAACACTTCCCCTCCGGAGATTTCTCATGCCAGGCCTGTTACTTCATCCAGGAAATTCAAAAGAAGCTCCTGAAACTCTTCTGGCTTATCTAGATAAGCTGGATGTCTTGCTCCGCTCAGTACTGCAAGTTTTGATCGCGGGAGAAAGCTTTGTAGCGGTTTCGCATAATCCTCAACCGGAAACACATCATCCTTGTCTCCCCACACTAAAAGTATGGGAATGCCACCACTATCCAGATATTTGATTGACTTTTCTGGAATCTGCCGCAGCGATGGAGCTACCAGTACCAGCCCCGAGATAGGTTCTGGATGCTCGAAGGCAAACGAGAGTGCAAATCCACCTCCCATTGACGGGCCAACAATTACCAGCTTTTTGTTCTGGAGAATGCCAAGCTGGGAAAGTATTCGCTCAAGTATCGAGTTATACTCGGAAATTTCTTTTAGCTCTATCTTGTCTGACTTTGAGGCGTTGCCTCTAGGTAAGTCTATCGCAACAACTTGGAAGCCATGCCCCCTGACTTCCTTTAGAGCGCCAATCTTCCCCCAATCGTCGATTGAAAAAGAAAAGCCGTGAAAAAATAAGACCACGGGTTTTTTTGTAGTGTCCTCAAACTTTTTCGTAAAAGATGTGTAGAGGCGAATTTTTGAGCTGTCAACAATAATGAAGCGCGTCTCTTCGTTCAAAAAATTTCTTCACTCTGAACATGCGTGTAAGAGACATCTACTCCCTAATCAACTTGAGCTACCCGATCCTTCGAGAGGGTGTTTCTCGATCCGATCTCCTCTCTATACAAATAAATAAAATTGAAAAAGTTGTCCATCCGCCGCCAGAGCATTTTCTTCTTGTCGGTTTCCTTAAAATATGACAAGACGTGAGAAGCTTGGGCATGGTCAGACTCTCATCGCTTGCATGCAGCATTCAGTGCTTATTATCGAATCCACAAACACTGGCTGGCGGACCAGCAAAGTAACCTCTAATCCAGTTGATGATTCTGAAAAGTACAGGATCGGGGAATTGCTGCGCAGATCCTGGTTGGTCAGAAAACGAGAGCGTTAATGGGAATAGTAAGATAGAGCGCGTGTGACTAAAGGAAAAGCGGAAGAATGAACCACAATTTTCAATCATGTTACGTATAATATTTAACAAGGAAGAGTGCGCTCTTTTCTCAGAGTTGTAATTGACAATGATGGATTCAAAGTATTTCAGCAAAGTTGTGGATCTAACGCACGGACTCGCGAATGGTATGCCGAGTTATCCCGGAGATCCCGAACCCTCATTCAAGAGAGTTTCAACCATAGAGAAAGAGGGAGTGAATGTTTCGAACCTAAATTTGGGCTCTCACACAGGAACTCACATGGATGCCCCAAGGCATTTTCTAAAGGATGGCACACCAATCGATAAGATCCCTTTGAGCAAGTTTGCAGGTGAAGCAATCGTTCTTGATCTTAGTTTCAAGCTGGTAGGGAGCGGAATCACTGCCCAGGATATAGAGAAAGCTCTCAAGGGAAACAAAATTGAAGAAGATGACATTGTGGTATTCTACACCGGATGCAGCGATCTGTGGGGCGACCCAAAAGTCAACTCGAATTTCACTTTCCTCACGAATGAAGGAGCAAAATACTTGGTATCCAAGAAAGTGAGGGCCGTTGGGATTGATTTTCTCAGCATCGAACAGTTCCATTCAAAGACCCATGAGACACACAAAGAACTGCTATCTCATGGGGTATACATCATTGAATCTCTGAGCAAAGAACTAAAACAGTTCATAGGACAGAGGGTTCTGTTTATGGCATTCCCGATCAAGTTTGAAGGTGGCGATGGTGCACCATGCAGGGCAATGGCGGTTCCAGCCGCTCCATGAGCGGCATTAATTTTTCGGTTCTGTTTGGTCTTCGAATGAAAAAAGGGAGACCGTTTTCATTCCGGGTGATAATGGAACTCAGTCTGGACAACTTCAAGCAACAAAATTACACTAATTCATAAATAACATCCATGATGCTCGAAGCGCCCATGAACGACGCGTATGTTGACCTTCAAGAATTCCCTGCGTTGCGCGTGAAAGCCGATATGAAAGGAGCGGGGGCCCGTCCGCTGCCATGGAAATGCTATAGAGTTCAAGCTTCCCACTCTGAAGGGCCGAAAATTCTACGGTGTCTTTCGCGTGCTGCCTGATGGAGAGGAGTACTACGCATGTGTGGCACGAATCGAAGCGGACGACCCGAGTGGGATGCAATTGGAGACCGGTGTGATTCTTAGCGAAAAGTACGCACGACGCAAGATTATGAACTGGGAAAAGATAATCCGCGATGGTCAACTGCCCAGAGTGTTTCATGAGTTTGCCCAAGTCCATGGCGTTGACCCAAACCGGTTTTCCTTGGAATTCTATAGAAGTCAAGCCGAACTACAACTCTTCGTGCCAGTGCGAAGTTATTCCACGATTATTCGCAAAGATGCCTGACTCACCTTTTCCGATTCGTATACACTCAACACCTAATCTTTTGTTCATACATGCTGTGACAAAGATGATGCTGTTGGCTGGCCCCCAAGTGCTCTCTCCGTCGAACGGCCTTCTAGCTGGACGCATTACTAGAATGGAAAGATTTTAACTGAGCAGCGACTGAATTATGGTACTGGAATTGAGTAGTAGCGATCAGAGCAGTGGAATAAAACTTTCCTCCTCAGTATTCTATCTTCATAACAAGAAAATAGAAGAGTAAACAGAAAGAGATTGGAACTGCGAATCGGTATTACAACTGAGAAGGTAAAAATGCTTGGATCTCAACCCTGTTTCGGAGCAGTCAATAATTCGGACGGGTGGCAAATCGGATGAAAATGATGGAAGAAGGAACGAGGGAGCCGAAGCCAGACAACAGGAAAATCGTCAAATTCCGCGGGCTCCAGCAGCAAATGCGCAAGACATTGCAAAGTCCATCAGGCAAATCGCTTCTGGAGACGTACTCGCAGACGATTGGGAACGCGCATTGTATGCCACAGACGCAAGCGCATACGAGATTATGCCGCTCTGCGTTGTAAAGCCAAAGAACGCGCAGGACGTATCCAGCGTCGTAAGGTTTGCTCATGAGCGTGGCATTCCAGTAATTCCGAGAGGCGGCGGCAGCGGTCTCGTCGGCGGAGCTCTCGGCTCTGGCATAGTTTTTGATTTCACGAAGCACATGAACAAGATCACGTCGATAGAAGAAGACGACCATGTAATCTGCGAGCCCGGCATCTACAAAGATAACTTGGAAGCCGAGGTTGCAAAGAAAGGTCTCTCAATGCCAGCTAAACCCTCAAGCTCGGCATACTGCTCTATCGGTGGAATGATAGGTGCGAACGCAAGCGGGGCGCACTCGCTGAAATACGGGCATACTATCGACTATCTTGAATCTGTGGATCTCGTTATTTACGAAGGTACGAAAGTCAATCTTTCGGAGGTCAAACTGGAAAGCCCTGAATGGAGCGAAATCAGAGCTGCGGGAAATTCAACTCAGAGATCTAGGATATACAATCAGCTGTTTGACCTGGTCTCGGAGAACCTGAATACGATAAAGGAGTCCATGCCAAGAGTCAGCAAAAATTCAGCAGGTTACAGGCTTGACCTTGCATACGATGAAAAGAAAAAGACGTTCAATCCAGCCAAAGTCATATGCGGTTCTGAAGGCACTTTTGGAATCGTGGTCAGTGCAAAGTTTAGGCTAATAAAAAGGCCAAAAAAGAAAGGGTTCCTGATACTGCGCTATGATTCGTTCAAGTCGATGGGCGATGCCATTCCATCGATAACGAAGCTCCATCCATCGGCAGCAGAACTGATGGATAAGAGTGTGATAGATGCTGCAAGCGTCCTAAATCCACAGGTCAAGGATTTGAACAAAGGAAAACTTGTCGCGCTCATCGTGGAGTTCGACGGAGATGATGAAAATCAAATCTCTGATCAGCTGAAACAGCTTCAGGGCGAGATTTCAAAGCAAAACAAGAACAAATCTGAAATCATCACGGACAGCGAACAGATCAAGCACATCTGGAGCATGAGGGAGGAGTCCCTGGGATTTGCTTACAAAGTGCGGGAGGGAGAAAAGCGAACAGAGGCTGTTATCGAAGACACCGTCGTCCCGCCAGAGAAGTTGGGCGAGTACCTGGAGAAGTTGGAGGAGATCTACAAAAGCCTCGGGTTTGACCAAATGTCTTGGGGGCACGTAAGCGAGGGTAACATCCACACGAGGCCGCTCGTCAATTACAAAAGCCGTCAGGGCCTGGAAAATGCAAAGAAACTAGCTGATGAAATTTACTCTCTCGTTAGTTCGTACGGCGGCTCTTCCACGGGCGAACATTCAGACGGAATACTCAGGGCTCCTTACATAAAAGTGATTTACAACCAGAAAATGGTCGAGCTTTTCAAGAGTGCAAAGAATATCTTTGACCCCGAGGATCTAATGAACCCGGGCAAGAAAACTGATGCGCTCGATGATTCCCCCCTGCGAAATCTACGGTACGGCGAAAATTACAAGATAAAGAACCAGGTGCTGACGCCTTATCCATCGGCTTCAACATATGCCATGAACTGGGGCGGAAGGAGCAGCGCGGTCATCGAAGGAATAACAGGGAGAAAAACGTCTCTTGATTTTGAGCATGAAGTCGAATCATGCTTTGGCTGCGGGAAGTGTAGAGAGCTATCCAATACTTCACGCATGTGCCCCGTCTATGACGCGGAATTTGATGAGGTAAGCGCCTGCAGGGGTCGAAACAACCTGCTTAGGTGGATGAATAAGCTGGAAGGAATCGCAACGAGTTTTGCAACGACTAAGCAATATGGGAAGGCAATATACGAAAATTGCATACAATGTAAGATGTGTCTCGTCGATTGCCCTGCAAACACTGATGTTGGAAAGTTGATGGCGGAAGCAAGAGCAAGGTACGTCAAAGTGAATGGCGTACCGAAGGGCTACAAATTTTTCTTTGACATTGACAAGTACGCTAACTATGGATGTGCGATTGCGCCACTGTCAAACAAACTAATGAAAAACGCCTTTTCCAGAGCGATGGTTGAAAAAATTGCTGGGATAGACAGAAGGAAAAATTTTCCTCCTTTCCACAGGAAGAGGTTTGTCGACCGGTTCTACGGAAAACATCCAAGAATTTCTCCATCAAGCATAGCAGAAAGCTCGCGCGAGGGCTACGTCGCATTCTTCTGTGATACCTATCTCAATTACAATGATCCCGGGCTTGGAATGAGGATAGTCAGGGTTTTTGAGAAAAACGGGTTAAAGGTGATTGTGCCCGTGCAAAAATCTTCCGGCATGCCTGCGATAGTTGAAGGAGACCCAGACAAGGGGAGAAAGTATGCCCGGTACAACGTCGCGAGCCTGGCTCCATTTGCCGCCAAGGGAATCCCGATTGTGGCGTTCTCTCCTAGTGCCGGGTTGACTCTCAAAAACGACTACCTTGATGTTTACGATACGCCGGAATCCAGGTTGGTTTCTGAAAATACATTCGACATCCACGAGTACCTTTGTGAGCTGAACAAGAAAGGACTGCTCCGAAGGGAGCTCATGCGGCCGGCCGAGACGAAAAAATGCAAGGTACACATGCACTGCCACACGTTGGTGCAGCAGGTCGGCGACCAGGTGAAAGAAGCGCTTCACTACATACCCGGCCTCGAGTTTGACATCTTGGATAATGGATGCTGTGGCAACGGCGGCTCGTACTCATTCATAAAGGGAAATTACGACAGATCGATGAAGATGGGCAGCGGACTGATCGAAGACATCAAGAATTCGCAGGTTCCGGTGTATTCAACTGGAGAGTCATGCAAAGTCCAGTTAGAGCAGGGCACGGGAGGAATCCGGGTCGGTCTCACTTCCGAACTTTTGTGCCAGTCCTTCTCAGTCTAGCGACGGGAAAAGAGCGTCAAGCCTGTGCTGTTATTTGCCGCTAGAGCACACTATAGGACATGCCTCGGGGCTAATTTTCTGAATCAGATTTCCAATAAGATTCTATTTTCGGTTGGAGAACGGATTACTACTAAAAGGGAGAAAATCTACTTTTTTGGTCGAAAATGCGGTGATAGGATACTGGGCGGCGCAGGAGCAATACTCTCCTGATGAGTTAACACAGTTTGCAATAGCAGCAGAGAACGGGGGATTTGAAACGGTTGTGAGTAGCGACCATTTTATCCCGTGGTTCAACTCTGGGGCGCACGGTGGGTTCACCTGGGCGTGGATGTCTGGAACCGCAGCTTATACAAAGAAGATAAAGTTTGGAACCGGAGTCACTGCTCCAGACAGATATCATCCCGCAGTCATAGCCCAAGCCTTCGCAACGCTCGACTCGATGTTTCCGGGCAGGTTCATGCTCGGATTGGGCGCTGGTGAAGCTATGAACAGCATCCCGCTTGGGATTATAAAACCGAGTGCGGGGCAGTCAGTATTGAGGTTAAAAGACGCACTGGAGATCATCACGCGGCTTTGGAGTGGAAACTTTGAGCAATTCGATGGTTTTTTCTATCGATTGAGGCATGCGAAGCTCTACACGCCGCCCAGAACGAAGATTCCCATCTTCGTGGCTGCGGGTGGACATTCTACTGCTGAGCTTGCTGGTGAATTTGGAGACGGTATCATCGGTTTTTCCGGAGGAGAAGATGTCATGAAAGTTGCATTGGATAGCGCAAAAAAGCATGGGAAAGATGTCGAGCAATTTGGAAAGATGATAGAATTCAAGTGCTCTTTTGCTTCGGATTACGAAAAAGCTATCGATTCCGTAAAAGTTTGGCGCTCGACAATGGTTCCGAATATACTTTCCTCAGACATATCTGATCCGCGGGAGCTTGAGGAGAAAGGATCAAAGGAAGTTTCAGATAAGAAGATCGAAGAGACCTGGACGATCGTCACGAACGTCGAAGATTTGATCAACCCGATACAGGATCTCGTAAAGAAGGGCTACAACTACATCCAGGTTCACAGCTCGAGCCCTGATGAAATTGAATTTGTGAAGCAGTTCACAACGAGAGCGCTCCCGCATCTGAGGCAAATGTACGCTGTCGCACAACGCTAGAGTGTGGAAGACGAATCCAATGAACATATCGATGGAACAAAAAACAGAGGTAGCGTCAAAACAGCTTTCCGAGAATGCAAGGCGAGTGGTCATTCTCGGAGGAGGATTTGCTGGTTTGACGGCCGCAAAGACTCTTTGTGCAAAGCTTTCTGCCTACCTGAAGGTGCACGGAAGAATCGAAGTTCTTTTGATCAACAAGTGGAATTATCACCTTTTCACACCTCTGCTCTATCAGGCATCAACCGGTCTTGTTGATATTGACAGTATCGCGCAGCCCATACGCCCGGAGGCACGTAAGAGCCATTTTGAATTTCTCGAGGCTGAAGTTAGGTCAATTAACGTTCAGGCGCAAGTCGTCTACGCTGGCGACCGCTCAATTCCATACGATTATCTTGTGATAGCGCTCGGGACTATCAAGGATGATACGAAGGTTGAGGGCGCTACAAAATATGCCATCCCCTTGAAGACGCTCGACGATGGAAGCCGCATCCACGACAGGATAATCGAATCATTTGAGAGGGCCGCAAATCTCCCGAACGGCCCAGAAAGAGGCGAGTATCTTAACTTCGTCGTCATCGGCGGCTCGACCGGGGCGGAGCTTGCGGGATCAGTCATGGACTATGTAAGAGCGGTAGCAAAAGACTATCCGGGGATTGACGTACGGCGCGACTGCAGAGTCTACATCATCGAAGCCGGAGAGCGCCTATTCCCCGACTCTGACAAATCTCTTTCATACGTCGTAAAGCAGTCACTCGAAGAACGGGGCGTTGCAGTCCTGTTGAAAACGCGAGTAGAGAAAATTGACCATACCAAGTTGACACTGTCGAGCGGGGAAACGATCGAATCCTGGAACATTTTTGACAATACCGGCGTGAAGCCAAACTCGGTACTTGAAACGATATCAGAAGATATTGTCAAGAAGAAGGAGGGAAAAATCGTCGTCAACTCCAGTCTTCGAATTCCGGATTTTGAGAGCGTATTTGCAATAGGAGACAATGCCTCGGTAGTCGTGGGGCGCCGTTCTGATGGAAAACCAAGATACGCACCACCCACCGCAGAGAGCGCTGTTGAGGAAGGGAAGTACGTAGGACGACTGATCGCGCGGGAACTCAACACTTCCCTGGGACGAAATAATAATCAGGGTGCATCACCGAAACCCCTCCCCGTGCTTGCGTTCAATTTTAAAGAAAAGGGGACGATGCTCTCTATTGGAGCTCACAATGGGATAGCTAAATTTCCCAAATTTACATTCACGGGGTTTTTGGGATGGCTCATTTGGAGAATAGTCCATCTGTATTTGATAGCGACCGCCAGGGCAAAGCTGACCGTGGCTTTTGACTGGGTGCTTGATGCGTTTGGGAACAGAAACACGAGTCAACTAGGCAAATTTTGAAACGCCCGTACAGGCAAATGCCTTCACGAAAAGTGTCCGATTGACTTGCGCACCGACGAAATGTCTCACCCGTCGTCAGTCTTGTTAATTGCTGGAAGGAATTTGATGGTTGGACTTTTCAAGTGGTTATGCATTCCAATGTTCAATAGAACCGAGGTCAGCCCCTCTGCCATGCTAGAAAGCTCAAGACTACCAAGGTACACTGGCCTCAGTCCCTCTACTTGTTTCACTATCTGGGCGGTCTTTTCGTACGTCGCCTTGTCCTCAGAAGTAATTGGAACATCTGCATCGATTCTCTCCTCCTTCGAAAGGGCATCAGCCGGGACGGTTTGAAAAGCGGTCGCAACCTTGATCGAATGAAGTACCATGACGCCCTTCATCTTCTGTGTTATTGAGTGCGAACCAGAGAAGGAAGAGGATCCATTTTCATCTTTTCCTCCAAGCGAAGGAAGAAATT
>JBOGRL010000175.1:0-2371 GCA_050749505.1 Nitrososphaerales archaeon | reverse complement strand
GTTTTTATAGTGTCAATATGATGCGCCCCCTCCGAAGAGAGAAAAAAATTCTTGCCATCTTTCCATAATCTCTAAGGGAAAAATCCGAGCTATTTTTCGAAACAGTGACCACACGGTAGTTTTTCGAGAATGCAGTACAAATGGACAGCCCTGACCGTGACCAGCGTCGGCAATATCATGGCTGGACTCGATATCAGAATACTCGTAATAGGGCTGCCAACAGTAGCTTCCCAGCTGCATACGGGCCCAGAGGAAGTCATCTGGATCAGCCAGTCTTATCTTCTCGCTAGCACAGTAAGCTTGCTTCTTTTTGGAAGAATCGCTGATCTATTCGGACGAGTCAAGCTGTACAACATTGGCTTTGTCATTTTCACGGCCGGATCTGGTCTTTCTGCGATCTCCAGCAACTCCTACGAGCTAATTGGATTCAGGGCAATTCAGGGGATCGGAGCAGCGCTTCTCAACTCAAGCAGTGCGGCCATAATAACTGACGCCGCTCCCAAGCAACAGCTAGGGTTAATGCTCGGTTTAGGTCAAACAGCATTCAGAGCGGGTTCTATAGCCGGGCTGACGCTTTCTGGTCTCATTCTTTCCTTTGTAAACTGGAGAGGACTGTTCTACGTCAACGTACCGATCGGCTTCTTTGGAACGGTGTGGTCATACATTAAGCTCCGGGAGATTGCAACCAAGGATGTATCAAAGAAAATCGACTGGAAGGGGTTTGTGCTCTTTTGCATTGGTCTGACGCTGACACTTCTCTCGATAACATTTCTGAGCTACGGCACTGCAGGACTCGCTGAAGGCATCGCGCTTCTAATTGCAGGGTTGGCGTTGATCATTATTTTCGTAAGAATCGAATCAAGCGAATCTTCGCCGATGCTTGATCTCAAACTGTTCAAGAATAGGCTGTTCGCGGCTGCGAATGTCGCGCAGCTGGTGAGTACAATATCCTGGACAGGGTTGCTTTTGCTGGTCGCGTTTTATCTGCAAATTGGTCTGGGTTATTCTCCTCTTGTAGCAGGCCTCGGGATCATTCCTGTCGAAATTGTTTATTTCTTTTCGGCGATAATAAACGGTAGGCTTTCAGACAAATACGGATCCAGATTTTTGAGCACCTCGGGGCTTGTTCTGCTGGTAATATGCAATCTCATTTTGAGTACTTTTGGTGCTTCGACGCCTTACTCAGAAATCGCCGTAATACTTGCATTCTACGGATTTGGAGTTGGAATGTTCAACACACCCAACTTTTCTGCAATCATGGGATCAGTCCCCGCCAACAGAAGGGGAATCGCCTCTGGTTTCAGGCAGACCATGTTCAACATCGGGTCTACCGTCAGCTACGGGTTTGTCATCTTGTTTATGACTTTCGGGATACCATACACCACTCTAAACCCGCTGCTGCAAAACATTGAACCACAGACAGTAATTGCGGCTGCAAAATCACAGTTCTTTGATGGGTTCAGGATTGCGGCGTTGCTTCTTGCCGCAATGAACGCGATTGCGATTTTTCCTTCGGCTATGAGAGGCAAAAAGGAAAGCGAGCCGACACAAGCGGAAAACAAGAACTAGGTAGTAGGGTATGTCAGAAATAATCTCTGAAAGAGGCGCAGATGTTTCCGAGGACGCGACAAAAACTTTTATGGAATTGTTGTTCCCATCCTTACAATGAAGACAAAAAACTCACATATGCACGATTATGATGCGCACGCCGCAGCGCTGGATGCTGATCTGGAATACTATTACACAAAGAGGCTCATGCCGCTTGTATTGCAGCTTTTTAGAAAGAGATATGTCGACCTTTATGATTTTGCAAGTTACAATGCTCCGAAACTCGCAGTAAAAAGAAAATCGACGGGAAAGAGATCCAAAGACTTTGAGAAACAATTGAGAAATCTGGAAGACAGGTTTGACGAATTTGTGAAGGGCATCAACCGAATTGGCCCGGGCTGGGCTGCATTCAATGATGTCAGTATCTTGACCGATGATGTGAGGAAGGAGCGCGGGGATTACGACGAATTCTATCACATAATCAAGAGGGAACGATCGAGCAACCTTTCTGCTAGAATTCAAGCTCTTGAAATGGACCTATCCAATTATCAGCTGGTTCTGGATGATGTTACCTCTGTGTTGCGCAAGAACGGATTGTTGAATAAGCAAGTGGCAAAGCGACTGCGTAGCAAGACAACTTTCCCGTCTCTACTCAACGGTTCCAGAATAGTAGCCAGAGCGTGGGTCGATCCCTCATTCAAAGAGAAGCTTCTAATGAACGCCAGAGAGGCTGTCAGAGACCTAGAGATCCCGCCCGGAAGATTAGGGCAGCTCCAGGTAGTGGAGAATACCAGCGATGTTCATAACGTCATAGTTTGTACGC
>JBOGRL010000174.1:0-8052 GCA_050749505.1 Nitrososphaerales archaeon | reverse complement strand
GAACAAGGGATCAGGGCAGCTACGGGCGACGTGAAGGTAAACCTGGAAGCATCAGTATCTGAGCTCAGCGCATCTGTGTCCAATTTCTCGAAGGACGTGAAGGGTGCAATAGATCAAGTAACTCCCGATATCAAGAACGTCTCCTTGGCGCTCGAGGCTGGAGAGAAGATCGGCAAATACAGGAACATACTTCCTCTCATGGAGCTGCTCGATGATGGTAGAGTAAACGAGGGAGAAGCGTTGATTGCGATGTGGAATGTGTCCAGCCGCTTCAATACTTGGGTCAGCAAACACTACGCGATTCCGAGGAGCGAAATCTCCGAACCCTTGAAAAAACTGATTTCTTCGATAAATGAAGAGATCCAAAGAGTCAAAGTGCTCGCTTAGGGAAAAAAGAGAGACGCACTCGGCAAAATGGGCTTTCAAAAATTTCAGGACATTCTCGCGTTGGTCGACAAGATCGACAGAGCGGACAGAGAATTCGGCCAGGATTTGTGGCTCATAGCAGAGCGGATTGTTCTCCAGCGCCTTACAAAGACCCAAGAAAAAGGGCTTGCGCTGAGGTTGCTTGCGCGCGAGCTTAAGGAAATAATCGGGCACCCAAAGGAAACGACTCTTGGCACTCCGGAGAAATTCTCGGAATTGGACGAATTCGAAGGGCAAAACAGCGACACGGTGCAGCTTTCTCGAGCCTTTTCTGTTATTGTAGACTCGCTGGAAAAGATGGATTCTGACCAGATGTACAGAGTAATAGATTGGCTTCGAGTGGAAACGACGCCCGCGGCGTCTCAGCCTTGAGCGATTGACTCCTCGTGCCGGGCCTTGCGTTCCATGGTTCCGATGCTTTATCCCGCGAGTCTCTTGGATGTGTTATCGCAGGGGCGCGAGTGTGCTGCATCTCATTGACATCTGGATGCATGTTGGAACCCTTTCCTCTGGAAGCCAAAACGCGAATCCATTCAGATTTTCAAAAAAATTTTCGTTTGACTTCCTGCTCTAGTCTAAACTCTACAGTCTGAAAAAGGACATGAATGAGGATTAAAACAGGGGGCTCAAAAACTGATTTGATGGGCAGACACCAGCTGCGACAGCCAAGAAGAAGTACTGATAGCCCACTGTGCTTCCTCAGCAGTAACGGGTTGCAATTGTGCTGCCTTTAGGTGCATCAGGTTTAGCTGGTACATCGGTTGGGTGATGTCTGGAGACCTTGCTGCCTTCGATTGAACGAGGTAAGCCATGTCGCTGATATTCATGTTGTTGGATCTGATCCCTAGTTTTTCTACGATGGAAACGAGCAAAGCGCGTGCAGCGCCAACGGCCAGTTCCACGGCCCTTCCATTGTCCCCGGTCTTGACAGCGTTCTCCGCATCAGAAATAAACAGTGATGGATCTGAGGAGCCCAATGCGCCTCTCACATTTTCTAACTTTGCCTGCGTCAGACCTTCTGGGGGCGGGGATCTGTTCAGCACGAAAACATAGATCAGGGTCACGATTATTACAAGGGCAACCGACGCCGCAAACCATTCCAGGAATGCTACCGGGGCATTTCCCACAACCAAATTGCTAGTTGGAGTCATTCGAGACCCTGATCAAAAATGTTATCCCGAACTTATTATTGATTGTTGATGTCGGTGCTCCGCCCTTGATCGGTCGTCATGAGCGCTAGACCAACGAGCGTCGCAATCGCAGATATTGCACACATTCCAATCAAAACCCCCCATTCGAAAACCGGCTCCGACGAAAATGACATTGCCTGGAATGAGGCAAATCATACCCTTAAAACGCATTCTAACGCCGAGTGGGAAGAAAAAATCATGGCGGACGACGGGCAGAGATATTTCGGGCTAAAATGGGCCATTGCCCTCGCTTTCATCGCAAAATTCGCGATTTTCTTGATCAGCGTTGCAATCATAGGTCTTGCTTCTACCAGAACTGAACTATCTGCCTGCGGGTCTTCGGTTCCGGGCCCCGCGGTTTACTCATCGCCTTTTGGTGATCTCGAAGCCTACACAGATTACAGGGATCTGTACTTAAAATGCCTGGTAAATCCATTCTTGGCAGGAAAGAGCGCATACAACCTTCCGATAGTCTACAACTACCCTCCGCTTTTCATCTATACGCTCGCGATCTTTGCCCTTGAAACGGCGATCTGGTTCCCCGCGATTTCGCTCGTGTTCTTCGACGCCCTTACTGTCATTCCGCTATATCTTATTGCAAAGGATTTTCTTTTCTCCGGGAACAGAAAATTAGCTTTCACTGTCGCCCTGATCTGGATATTCAATCCGATCAATCTGTTTTACAACGACCTGATGTGGCTAAACCCTGCCCCCACAACCTTCTTCACGATGCTGGGGATCTATCTCATGCTGAAAAAAGAGTGGGGCTTTTCAGCGGTTTCGCTCGCGATTTCAACCGGGTTCAAGCAAACTGCCGTCCTACTCTTTCCAATATTATTGATTTGGATGCTGAAGACGCTTGGGTCCTCTAGAAAGGTGCTGGCGTACACTGCGCTCTACGTTTCAATTTTGGTCCTCATTTCTGCTCCATACATTTTCCAAAACCCGCAGCAGTATTTCTGGGCTCTCAATTTCCCGATTCTCGGAAATCCTCCGGGGGCGGGGCCGTCTGCGCCAAGTACATTTGTCTACGACCTTTCGCAACCCACGCGACTGACAACGTTTCTGGGATTGGTGAGATTTGTGGATCTAAAGTCCTTTGCAGTCGCGACCTATTCATATCTAAATTACGCGTTCGCAGCGAGCTACGTTTTTCTAATGTTGCAGTTTGGAATCGGGGTTCGCAACTCCGGAATGTTGTTCGCCGATTATTTCCGCACTGCCCTGCAGGTGTTGAAATGGTTTGCGCGCCGAGTCGTATTGCGGCGCAATTTCAATACGTCTTTGCGCAATTTCTTAGCGTCGGCTGAGAGGCTTCCTAAGGTCAGCGGCGGGGTGTCGCTGGAGGGGAATACTCTGCTCGTCTATTGTTTCGTTGCGATCTTGTTGTTCCTCACGCTTTTTGGAAGAGGCGTCTACAAGTACTATTTTGCGGGACTCACGCCTCTGGCTGTGCCCCTTTTCTCCTCAAAAAAGGGAGCGATAATCTTTGAGATATTCAGCATGGTTCTCCTCGTGATTCCAAGAGAGGTGACCCCCTTGATGGCTCTTTTGTTGATTACAATGGTCCCTCGTCTATTGAACCGAGTGCCTAACCAGATAGCCTAATTCTCAGAATTTGTTTTCAGGAAGTATCGTGATGGAGCACAGATGTTGTGATGGTTGAATTTCTGCTCTTTTATATTCATGGTCGATTCTCTTCATGGCCAAGCGGACAAAGAAACTGATTGAAACCGGCTCAATTCGGGTTCTGGACGTTCGAGATGGATGCGAGAATAAAGAGTAGGAACAAAAATCTCTTCTTTGAAGACGGGAGATCATGGAGAATTTCCATATTTTATGACGTTTTCACAAAAAGTATGATATAATTAAACCCTTAAATCCGAGATCAAAATTCCCTATGCCCGGATGGTAATGATTCCAGGCAAATCTGGCAGGATCTCATTAGTCATAACGATAGCCTTTCTCCTCTCATTCAGTAGCCTAGTAGTGATGCAACCGTCAAAGGTAGCTACTGTTGCTGCATCGCAACCGTCTACCCCTTCTCTAAACTCGATTACTTTCGTTGACTACGCGGGGAGTGACGCGTCGGGCGTCGCTGATCTCCAGGCGAACAAGATAGACGCTTACGATTTTGCATTGACGCCATCGGCTAGCGCCTCTTTGCCATCTTCTTACAGTCAATACGTTGCGCCAGCTTCGCTGTACGGTCTGTACGTCAATCCACAGAATACCTCCGGCGGCGCAACGGGACAGTTTAATCCGTTCTATTTCCAGCAGGTGAGGTTTGCTCTAAATTATCTCATTGACAGGAGCTACTTCGGCCAGACAATCGAGGGTGGTTTCTTCCTTCCATCTGTCTCAGCTGTTTCCGCAGAGCCTGACACTGTCGGTATTGCAGGGGCGATGGCTCCATTCTCTAACGTCACATACAACTTCCAATTCGCAAACCAATCGATTTATTCCACGCTAACAGCTCACGGCGTTACTTACACGAATCATCAATATTCCTACCAGGGGAAGCCAGTGTTAGTTTCTCTTTTCGACAGAGTGGATGACCCAGTAAGACATGCGTTCATGCAGTATCTGAATTCTCAGCTCCAGAAAGTCGGATTCCAGACAAAGCTGATACCTGGTGATCTTTCAGTCGCTTATTCGGTTGTCTTTGGAGCCGATCCTGTTAACGCGACCTATGACATTTATCCTGCGTCAAACAGCCAAATTTGGGGCTACTACGACAGCAATGCGATCAACTTCTACTCTGTCTATTATGCCGACCTGCCTGCGTCTGACCACTACGGCGCAAATTGGATAGGCGGCTTTGACAATACGACACAAGAACCGTATTCTACCTCTCTCTATAACAAGGTGGACACTTACGCAATACCCTACCTGCAATCCAACTTCAGCACCCTCGCTCAGAGGAACGATTTGCTTGCAAACATTTCCTACTATGGTGTCCTTGGTGCTACTTACATCTGTTTAGGTACATCACTCGCGCCATATGCGACGACAGGATCAGTAACTGGAGTCACCCCGAACTTCCTACAGGACCCATTCTCAAACTATCAGAACTTCATGACACTGTCAGTTAGCGCCTCTGGAGCTTCTAGCTCTGCTAATGCCTTGAAGATGGGTGTAAGGCACATCACAAACGGCGCAGTCAACCCGGTTGGCGGAGACGATGATGCCTATTCAGACAATGTGCAGCAAGCTGGCGCTCTTCCATTATACGGATACGGACCCTCGGTTGGCTATCCCTATTCGACCGGAATGACGTACAAGATAAATGGGAACTCGTTCGCGGGAGACATCGCAGTCCCGAGTAGCGCGATATATTTCAACGGATCTTCAGACCAGTGGGCTAGCGTAGCAGCCAACACAAAAGCGCAGGACGATGTGACTGTTGACGTGTCAAACTTGCTATCACACACGACTTGGGGTGATGGGCAACCGGTTACGCTCGCTGACCTGCTGATGCAGTACATAATCCTTGCACGTGTGATCTCGCCCGGTACCCCGATTTCTGATTCTGGAGGCGAACGCGGGATTTACACCACGGAATACTCCCAGGTACTCGGCATAAAAATCACCAACGCTACCGCTGTAGAAATCTGGACTCAGGGTACTTTCTATCCCGACGCTAACTATGCAGCAATCACCCTGATTAACGACGTACTCTCGCCTCTCGGGTACGCCGGATATACGAACGGCCTGGGCATGACTCCGTGGCAGATGTACTACGCCATGAGCCAAGTTGTAGCCAATAAACAGGCGGCCTGGTCAACGGCAACCGCGACCAAGGATAGCATCCCGTGGCTCAACCTCCTCAATCCAACGGACGTATCAAACGTAAAGGCAGCGCTGACTGCGGCCGGTTCAACCATTCCGCCGGAACTGACGCAGTTGCAGAGTATGTCTGGCCAATCCTGGGTTACAAGCTCAACAGCATCGGCCGGCTACCAAGCGGCAATCAGCTTCATCAATACAAATGGTGTGGCAGTGATCAGTGACGGGCCATTCTACGTTTCGCAATACTCTGCATCAACTTCTCCCGCATTTCTAGTGATGAAACCCAATCCTGGATTTAATGCAGGAGGCATAGCAGATCCCCATCTTTTCGCACCAGCGGTCGTGTTGACCGCGCAGGCCACAATTCCTCCAGTTATCTCCAGCGGTGGTTCGTTCGGCATCACAGTGCTTCAAACCCCAGATGGTGCTCCGTCCACCCAGTCTAGCCCCGCCTCAAACGCGACTGTTGTCGTCCAGCTGGTGGGAAACGGAACCACGGCGTTCACAAAGACATACTTCACTGATTCTAGCGGAGTTGTCAACGTGCAGCTTCCAACCACTCTTAAAGCGGGCTCCTATCTGCTCAGCATCTACCCTCAGTCATCCACGTCAAAGCTGATCAAGCCCGTAGTCGAGTCACTTACATTGACCGGTGGATCTTCATCCTCATCCACGAGCTCATCTACCACCAACCCTACAAGTTCATCAACTAGCACGCATCAAAGTTCATCATCCACAAGCACTACGACAACTGTTACGAGTAGCACAACGCCACCAGCATCGGTGAACTATGCGCTGGTTGCTGGTATTGTGATAATCGTGATAATCATAGCGGGAGTCGCGGCTTACATGCTAAGACGTGGCAAGACCTAGGTTCTCCCCCACAGTTGTGGGAAGTGGTTTGAAACCCCTTCCCATCAGTATTTTCTTTCTTGCGCTCCTTCCCAGGTCACAGACAGGCTTGCAGAATCCGCCTCTCCAACTTTTCCAATTATTTCGCCGGACAATGATAACTTTGAAAATGCACGAGCGCTCATGAAGTCTGATCCGCAGTTGTTTAAGCTAAAGACGGAGCGATTTTTTGCGCCCTAACAAACAGCCTGACGGAAGAGATTCCTGAAAAAATTTCAACGAAAAATTATTTAGGTTTGAGAAATGAATTTCCACACATGCGTCATTCTGTGCGAGTCCTTGGCGTAGGAGTATTGCTCATAGTCGGCGGACTAATCACCGACGTTGTGGGGGCTCAATATCAACTTCTCGGCGTCATCGTTTTGGCGTTTGGGTTGGCAATAGCCGGTGCCGTGGTTGCCATGAGATGGATGCTGGAGTTTCTGGGGGAACAATTCTCTAGTAGAGCCAGCAAGAGACCAAATGTTCAGAATGGACCTCCTTGATCTTAGGAACCTGGTTCCTGCATATTTCCATGACATAAGGACATCTTGGGTGGAATTTACATCCCGGCGGATGCTCCGTAGACAGGGAAATCTCTCCCGTCACGTTGACCTTCTTCGTAACATCCTTGAGCTTCGGGTCTATCGCGGGGGACGCCTGTGATAGCGCCTGGGTGTACGGGTGAAGCGGCTTTTCTATTATCGTGTCAGCTGGTCCCATCTCGGAAACGTTGCCAAGGTACATGACAATGATTCTCGCGGCAGCCACTCGGGCGACGCTCATCTCATGAGTGATGAAAAGAAATGCTGTGCCGTGTTCCTTGGACTCTTTCTCCATAATACGGAGTATGTCGCCTTTCAGTGATGCATCCAGCATGGAGACCGGTTCGTCGGCAACGACAAAAGCCGGGTTAAATACAAGGACTCTGGCGATGCCTAGCCTCTGTCTCTGGCCGCCGGAAAGTTGAAAGACGTAGTTTGCCAGAAGCTGTTCGGGTAGTTCGACTCGCTTCAGAACGTCGAGAATTTTCCCCAAGACCTCTGTCCTGTTTCTTATCCCCTGAGCTTGGAGCGGGATTCGCAGAGTATCGTATACCCGCATGTTCGGATCGATGGAAGAGAAAGGATCCTGGAACACGATTTGTAACCTCGTCCTCAGCCGCTTCCATGTTCTTCCCTTTGCCCTTCCTACGTCCACCTGAGTGCCGCTGTCGAAGAACGTCACAGTTCCGGATGTAGGCCTGGTCAACCCGATCGCGGCCCTTCCCAGGGTTGTTTTTCCAGATCCGCTCTCGCCGACAAGCGCGACGATTTCGCCGCGAGCGATCTCGAGATCGACTCCATCGACTGCCTTCACGACAGCCTCCTTCTCCATGAATTTCTTCATCTTGAAGAATACGCTTAGATTCTCGATTTTTAGGACAGTGTTACTATCAGTATAGCCAACAGGCAACTTTCTCCCCTCCTAACCTTCGAAAGTTCGGAAATTCTTTCTTGCATATCTCCATTGCATAGGGGCAGCGCGGCGTGAAGCTACAACCTGGCGGAAGATTGGCAAGGTCAGGCATGAACCCGGGTATCCCCTTTATTTCCTTGCTCTTCAAAGTCGGGGTAGAATCCAATAGACCCTGACAATACGGATGCCTCGGCTTGGAGAAGAATTCTTCAGAGATTCCTTCCTCCACAACCTTTCCAGCATACATCACGTAGATCCTGTCGGCCGCTTCGGAAATCAGAGCGAGATCGTGCGT
>JBOGRL010000173.1:0-3398 GCA_050749505.1 Nitrososphaerales archaeon | reverse complement strand
GTACTGTTCTGCGTCATGCTTTGGCGCTGGAGTAGCAAGACCCGGGTACGACACGGTGGCGCCGCTTTTGACTGCTGACTTGCCCATGATAATTCACCTTTCAACGCTGGACAAGTTTTGGGAAAATCTACTAGGGGCGCTGGGCATGAAGAACCTCTAAACAGACGGCAGATTTAGGAGATACAAAGAAACCGTTATGCCGATTATGACCTGATAAAGTCGATTTTTGCAGCCCGTTTTCCCTTCAAGACCCACAGGGCACAATAACTCAAACTCCTCATGCAAAGGGATGTTCCCTGGCGCGCCGATTAACTCGATGAGCGACCTCGTTGAAGACGGTGATCCGAAGCGACTGGAAATTTTGAAGGTCACTGATGGGATTCCACATGTTCTGAGTCCAATGAATTTTCTTTGATTTGATCGGCTTGGTAATAACCCACCCGAGCTGGCTAGAGAATACCGAGGATATATTGCGCGAGTTCGCTCTTGCGAGTCAAGAGATGAAGATCATTACTACAAAGTCGCAAGAAGCGAGCCTGTCCTGTCAGAAGTCGGTAAAGACAGAGTCGAATCGCATTAAGAGAGCTGCCTTACTCGCTGCAAGACTCGAGATAGTCAAATGCGTATTCTCTACCATGAAAACTCTGGCCCGCTTTCAATTTTTGGAGCCCTGCAAATTACTACCGCCATTTGGATAGACATTCGGTGAATCGCACAGGGCAAATTGTTGAAAAATACAAATTTCTGTAAGAGTGGGTATAAAGGTGTAAATATCAAACATCTCTGAACCGCATTCTAAATTATTGTGAGTTTTCATGGTTGGATTCTGGACAGAAGTAGATTCTTTCGATGAGGAGCGGATATTCCGCGAAAGTATTAGGGCGTTTGTTGAGGAGTTCATAAATCCGCTGGAGGATAGAGCAAAAAGAGGAGAGTACGAGGAGGTATGTCGATTGATTCGTCGTGAATCAGCTAAACGAGGGATATTGGGAGCGTGCCTTCCGCTCGAGGTTGGTGGGCAGGGCGCAAAAGCTGTGTTCCATGGAATAGGAAACGAAGAGCTAGGCAGGGGAAGGGTTTTCGGATACGGCGTAGTCGGCATTTTGCATGAGCGGTACGCCATTTTTGCTAGATCTGCTAATCCTGAACTCGTGAAAAAGTGGATGCCCAGGATCCTCAACGGTGAAGCCATTTTTGGGATAGGCTCAACGGAGCCGAGGACTGGTTCTGACGTCGCCACGATGGTAACCACAGCTACAAAGAAAGGAGACAAGTATGTCATCAACGGAGAGAAGGGTCCGATAAGCAGCATTGACCGTGACGACGGCTGGCTATTACTTGCAAGGACTGGTTCGCCGGGGTCAGGGGCTAAGGGAATCACCCAGTTCTTCGTGGAAAAAGATCTTGCTGGCATTGAAAAGTACCATTTCAACACAATGGAATCAAGCGCAAACCTGGGCGGTATCAGGTTGACCAATGTCGAAGTTCCTGAAGACCATGTTGTCGGTGAATTGAATCAGGGTTTCATCATCCAAATGAAATCGTTTGAACTGGAGCGCGCCTTGATTCCGTTCAACGTCATCGGTGCTGCGGCGGAATCACTTGAGGCAGCGGTTGGCTATACAAAAAGCCGTGTCGTATGGGGCAAGCCAATTGCCACCTTCGAGGGGGTCATGTTCCCGATAGTCGAATCTGTGACGAAACTGGATGTCGTCAGGGTTTTTGCTTACCATGTATTGCGACTTGCCGAATCTGGAAAGAACATATCCACAGAAGCATCCATGTTGCGATGGTATGTTGCAAGAACGGCGCTTGACTCTCTGGATTCATGTATCCAGGTTAGCGGTGCCGCGGGGTACACAGACATCTTTCCTCACGAAAGGAGATACAGGTGGGTACGTGCTCATTTACTTGGTCATGGCAGCCAAGAGATACAAAAACTTGTAACCGCGCGAGCCGTGTTTGGCAGGCAAATATACGACTTGGCGATGGGCCGCGTTCAATCTAAAACGCCAAGCTCATCAGAAGCCGCATCTCATAAATCTGGACTCTGAGAATTTGAGATTCGGGTTTTTCCTGCCGATGTCTGGCGCAGTAGCATGGATCGGAAACGTTGTTCAGGCCGCCAAAGAAGCAGAAGCGCTGGGGTACGACTCTATCTGGATGCAAGATAGATCGCTCACTCAAACTAGAGACAACTATCGAAACCATCTTGTTTGCGGGTCGGTCGAAGATATAGATCCGAATGGTGATCCGAATTTTTTCGAGCCGTTGACGAGTATGGCGGCTCTTTCAGTACTTACAAGCTCAATCAGAATAGGCACTGCAGTGCTGCAACTACCTCTGTATAATCCAATACTCTTGGCAAAGCAAGCGGCAAACATAGATGCACTTTCTGCAGGAAGATTAAATCTGGGCGTCGGCATCGGAACAGGAATTAGTTTCGCTAGGCAGGGTTTTGATAATCTTCACTTTCCATTCCACGAGCGCGGGAAGATATTTGATGAATACCTCACGGCGATTTTGCAGTTATGGCGCTCGGATTCACCTTCATCATTTAAAGGCAAATACATTCAGTTTTCGAACCTGGAACTTTTTCCAAAACCCTCTTCTTTGAAACTTTTTCTCGGAAGCGGCGTGGCCGAGAAGGGGTTAAGAAGGGTGGTAGAGTTTGGCAACGGTGTCATTCTCCCATATAGGAATCCAGCCGAATCCAAAGCTAGTGTGCTAAGGATTAGAAATGCTATGCAAAAACGCGGCAAGGAACCTGGTCAAATCGAAATAGCGCAAACAATCTATACCAGCGTAGGTCGAGAAAGTGCGGAGGCAAGAGCGCTGCTCTATCCCACGATCGCGGCCCGTGCCAAAGGGTTTGTCGGGAAAGGTATGAGCACTGATGATCAAACAGCTCCATCAAAACACGTACTTTCGGCCGACGATTTTTTTGACATGTCTCTAGTCGGCACGCCACAAGAAATAGTCAAACAGGTTGAGACGTTTCAAGAAGCGGGTATAGACCATTTGATTATGGTCTTAATCTTTCGCGGCACGAAAGTTTCTTCGTTGATAGATACACTCAAAACATTTGCAAGAGAAATCATACCCTCGTTTCATTGAAAAGATGGATTTCTGAGAAGAAAAAATACTCGAGATCTTTTTTCTGCTTCGGAGGCTGTGGGACAATGACATCCGTTCCCTATGAATCCACCCTAGCGGGTCGCTTTAATAGGGTCTATTTGAATTTCTTTTAGGTTTCAAGATTCTGGCCTCCTTTGACATCTCCTGAAGAAAGCTGCTGCCACGACGCCTTTCTTGACGGCGATGTAGCAACAGCGAGGACACCATGAAATTGTGTGTTATCGGTCAATGGAAGATCGCAGGCCGGTCACACATCCATG
>JBOGRL010000172.1:0-5628 GCA_050749505.1 Nitrososphaerales archaeon | reverse complement strand
CAGCAAAAGTCCTTTCCGCGGTCCCAAATTCGGATTTGCGGATGTTATCGTATACTGACCTTTTCATTTCGCCCACTGCGTCCAAGAGACCGAGAATATACGAAGATTGAGACACGCCAAGCTGCTTTCTTGAGGGGATGCTTGATCCAGTCCTGATCGCGAACGTGACTGAACTCTCGACGTACTCCTGTTCCGGAGTAACTAAATACTTTGCAAGGTCAGTCCCGGCGACTCTGCGCATCTCATCCAGTTTCTCCCGCGCTTGCTTTCTGAGCCTTTTGGCTTCCGCGAATTCTGATGAATGGATACCAATAATAGCCTTTGCAGAAAGCGCAATTACCTCTCTTGATTCCTTGATCAATTTTTCCCTGCGAGTCACGACCGCGTTCAGGTACTTTGTAGCTTCAGCAAGTGAAGATTCTACGTCCAAGAAAGTCATGTTGATTATACTTTCGCGATTCCGGGGCGGCTTATCACCTTTTTGGGAGAAACCTGTCGGATCTTGGATCCTATACCACTTGTTTAAATCTGCATGATAAGGAGAGTATAACCATCTTTTGACCGTCACGATGGAAATCCGGGAGTACGGAGAAATCCAGCTGAGGGGCGGAGTTCTAATAGACTGCACGGACGGCCACACCTATGAGAATTCTAGAGTGGGAAGATATCTGATTGAACAGCTCAATATGGAACATATAGCTGTCATAGAGTCCGAAGTCTTTCCAGCAATAAGCACGATAATCAATCATCAGCCGAACTTTCCGATGCGTGTCTATGCCAATCAATCTACAAAGATTGCCTGCCTCGTTTCTGACTTTATCCCGATCCAGGCGGCTGAGAAACCGTTGGGCAAGGCTCTGGTCAACTGGGCAAAGAGCAAGTCAATCGCATTGATAATAACAAGTTTTCAGGTGTCTGCGCATCAGATTGAAGTAGACACCGCGGGAGCGTGCTCTACAAACAACGCGAGACTGCGCTTGGAGCAGTCGAGAATCGATCGCCTCGAGTCACTTAGGATCACGGGATTACCTGCCGCATTATTAAATGAGGGAAACTGGACTAACGTCGACGTGATATCCCTCGTCCTCCAGTCAGTTCCGAGCGGTAGGTCGGTACCCTCTATAACCGAGAGAATTGTGCAAGGAATAGACGTGCTATTGCCCGAGATTAAATTCAATTTCAAGGGATTTAATTATGGTATTCACAACAGGTTTCCACTTGAGCTGGATCCGCGATCTCCTTCGTCTTCCCCTTCTTCGAACACAACTTCGAAATAGTCTTTTTCAGCAATTTTAATTAGCGGCCGAATCATTTGACTGCCAATCAATTATCAGAGTTGCGTGCGTGGTAAAAAATGTCGACCGAAGCCATACCAAAATGGATCACTGAAGAAATCAAGAATGCCAAATTCGATCAGGAGGAGGAATGGGCTGGAAGCGGCTACATTCTGGACGTTAACAAGAGTGACAAAAAGATCGATGTTCAGTTTTACGAGAAACTCCCAGAAGGCAGATACATCGCAACTTTAGACCTTCCCGAAAAATTTGATGCTGACAGTCTTGAATTGGCAATTGTCTACATGTTCAAGTTTAGAGCATTCAAGGCTACTTTGAACCCAAAGGTTACTGTTTACCTCAAGGAAAAGTTTAGCTTGGACATGGATGCAATTTACCGTTTCGAGTTGATCTCCGTCGAAAAACTGGATGCGGAAGCCGATGCAAAGCCTCCGGCCCCTTCTGAGGACGACGACGAAGAATAATTGTGAAAGGTGTAGATTGCCTCGAGCAACTACAGTAGGGGCAGAGCGAGGGAGTACCAGGTCATGCATCACCTTCGCGGCGAGGGCTGGTTTTGCAGCAGGAGTGCGATGTCGCATGGGCCGGTCGACGTATTTGCCGCAAAGCACGGAGCTATATTATTGATTCAGGTAAAGAGCGGCTCGGCTAGGATCAAAAAAAACGAACTGGATATCCTGATGAAATGGGCTGAAGCGTACAATGCTTCTGCAGAGGTCTGGTTTTACAAGAAATGGTCGAAGTTGGAGAAATTGGTAGTCAGGAAGCAGAAAATAGCAGAACACATCACTGTTTCTTCTGTCGTTCCGCTGACGAAGAGTTCCCTTCTTTGAGCCTCCTGACCACCTCCATTTTTTCGTGGCACCTGCGGCATACTGGCTCCTTCTTCTGGCTGGATAGGCCGAACAGATAGGGCTCCTCATCTTTCATCTCATCGCAGAAGTAGCACCTAAATTCCAAAGCAACAGAACACGCAAATTTTGAACAGAAAGTGATTCTGCATTTACTTAGGGGTTGGGAATAATATCCTTTTTGTTTGCCACCCGACGTTCGAGGTGATTAAGAAATTCAACTTCGTGATCCGCTTTATGACTGCGATGTCGTTTCCATTCTCGCATGCTTTGACCGCCTTCTCAAAATCAGACAATGCCTTCCTTTTTCTTTCAACCTGAGACATTTCTTTGCGCTCCAATGAAGCCTTGCCCGCTGCTTCAAACCACTTTGCGGCCTCATCTTGTTCACCATTGGACTTTAGATGGCAATCGGCTATCCACTCCATGATGTCGATCTTTGCCGTAGGTTCAAGCCTGGATCTTCGAGATTTTTTCTGAGGATGCTTGCGGCTGATTTGTAATTTCGAAGCATGATTTGTGCCGTTGCGTCGGATATGAATCCCATGTTTTAAGAATCAGCCTTCAAAGAAATCTCCTTTTCTTATGCTAGACTCTTGAACATTACAGTATATCTTGATTTCTAACGAATCAGAAAATCGACCCGTAGGGACCAAGGGCGCCTTGATTACTAGGAAACATTGAAAGATTACGGAATATTTCGCTATTGACATGAAAATTCGAAAAACTCTACTTGTTGCGCTTCCCGTTATCGCAATTGTTAGCTTAATTTCCCTGGTGGCGATCCTGTCTCCCGCTCCGCGGATTCCATCGTCTTGCACGAGCATAATCACGAAAGGTTTCAAGCATACTGAAAGCGGATTTGCCCCTGTTTGTGGAAATGGATCGGCGACCGACGGAAGGCTCGAGATTTTGGTTCACAACTATTACTTTGCTCATGCAAGAGATATTCCATTTGAGCCTTCAAGCTCGGTTGGTCCCTCAGAAGTCTTCCTTCTGGTAAACGTGACTGTATCCAATGTCGGAAGCGGGAACACTTCTATTGGAGGAGGGTTTTACGACGATGCGATTGACGGCTCTCAGGTTGTCGGAAACGGTGAGTATGTTGATAATGTCACGTTTTTGAAAGATTATCCGAACCATACGATGCCAGCGGTTGAAGGTGGCGTATTTCTGCCACCGGGATCAAGGCAGGATATCTGGCTACTTTTTTACATTCCAACGGCGGACAATGGAAACAATCAAACAACAATTTCACTCGCGAGCTTCAGACTGCAGTATCTCTTGTTTAATGAGCAGGGATATGGCGGAGACTATGAGGGCGGAGGTGCTTTCATCTGTATGCCAGTCCCGTGCGAGAATCCGAAAATGCAATTTATCATAAGCGTGCAATAGGTAAGCAACCAGTCCATGATCTCAGCATTAACTTTCGAGAGAGTTAGGCACTCTTTTGAACAACTGAAAAACGTCTTGCTTTCCTTTCTCTGGCTTCGGCATATCTCCGCTTCTCATCCGCGGTCTGTGGCAGTATGTTAGCTACGACCGTGGGCTTTCCCTCGTCATCGAGGGCAACAAGAGTAAGGTATGACGAACCAGTGTGTACGATGTTGCCAGTCAGGAGGTTTCGCGCTTCTATCCTCACTCCAACCTCCATCGAAGTGAGGCCGACGTAATTAACGCTCGCCTTGAGGATTAGTAGATTGCCCACGTAGACGGGTTTGTAAAAGCTCATCTGATCCATCGAAGCAGTCACTACGTTTTTCCTCGAGTGAAGCGCAGCTACAGTGCCCGCAATTTCGTCGACCACCCTCATGATTGCTCCTCCGAACACATTCCCCTGAACATTTGCATCTTGCGGCATCATCAGTCGCGTTGTGACGATCGCGGAATCACTTACTCGTTTAGTTTCCCGGTCCGCCAAAGTGTGTCGGAAACCATGTGTAATCAGCAGATTAAAAATCAATTCGCAATGGATGAACTGACGCAGTAATGCGCGGCTCTTTGCAAGAACTTCAGCAGACCACTCGATACACGAAAAACTGGCCTACGAATGGCTGATAGCACTCGGAGTTGCTTGTATCATGGTTGAGACTTTGACCGGCAGAGTTCAGCGGGGAGCAAGCACTGAATTATAGCATGCCGCCATCTGATACTCACAAAAATCAGCCCGATTTTTGCTCCGACTCAATCGCGTCGGCTGTACACGGGCCGGAATATTGGTTGCGTGTATACTGACGTGCATATCAAGAGTAGACCTGCTTCCGATTGTTCATTGCTCTCTATAGTTTTGTAACTCATGTAAATTGGGACATTGTCTCTGTCTTAGGTAATCCCTTCTTGTTATTTCTGAGAGCCTCGGAGGCGAACAATACAAGGAGTAAGTGTTCGAGAAGATACACAGCGCCGTGCTGCAGGAAATTGTTGAAATAATCTCTGAGAAAAAAATCTTAGCTCATACTCTTTTTATCCACAGAATTAGCCAGTCTTGGACTGTGCCTGAGATTTTCAAGTACCATTCAATCGCAGTCGGCGGTACATTTGATCACATTCACCGTGGGCACAGGAAACTTCTAGAAAGAGCGTTCGGAACAGGTAAATCTGTTGTTATAGGACTGATGAGCGACGCTTTTGTTGCAAGCTCTGGAAAGAAAATACAGCACGACTACGACTTCAGAAAGGAAGAACTAGCAAGATTCCTTGAAAAAGCGTATCCGAACAGAAAGTACACAATTACAAAACTCGAGGCGCGATTCGGGCCGAGCATTTTTACCAAAGACATTGACGCCATTGTAGTAAGCACCGAGACGATGCCGACAGTAGAATCGGCAAACAAGAGGAGAAGAGAATCTGGCCTTGCCGAGATGCAAGTTGAGGTCGTCCCGATGATCATGGCTGATGACAACGACAGAATCTCCAGCACCAGAGTAAGAGCCGGTGAAATCGATCCAGAGGGTCATTTGAAAAAGTAATTAGCAGGTGGGGTCGGTGGGATTCTCCCGCTGCAGAACCGCTTTGAGAATTCGGCTCGCGCGCTTCTTGAACCCACGATCTACGGGTATCTTCACCCTTTTCTTGTTACTCCAATGTAACATCATCCTGTTACGCAGTCAGCTTACCCATATTATTATGGTATCGGGACACTGGAGCCCGTCGCCTTACCTTTCCAGGTCGAAAGCGACTTGCTGGGCTACGACCCCACCCTTTTTCAAACGCACTAGATCTTTGTAAAAAAACCTTTCATTGGTCCGCGGTGTTTTTACTTCTTCCGCGGATGAAAGGCGTTCGAGTTTTGGGTTCCCTCGTGATGGAAATAAATTGAATGGTTCATCCAACCTATGAACATCGCATAATTTAAAGTAGAAGGTCCGAATTCCACGTTGTAGTTTCCCGGAATCAGTATACCTTTTGCTCTTTCTACTTCTTTTCGGCATGATATATCTCCCCTGATTTGTCATCCACGATGAATTTCTCTTCCACTGGAG
>JBOGRL010000171.1:0-10515 GCA_050749505.1 Nitrososphaerales archaeon | reverse complement strand
GATGTCTGCGTAGGAAGAAAGAACTTGTGGATGAGATGAAGCAATGCCGGAGGACACGTAAAATCCTTGGAAGCTTGTAACCGCTGATGCCGTCGTGGTAATCTATACTAACGAAGCGGTATCTCCGTCGCGATCAACCATTTTACTTAAAAGGAGGCTTTGAGTTAGGTTGTCCGAGTAGGTATCTGTGATGCCCTGCCAATATCCAACGCCCAACTCGGGCCAGACGGACGACGGACTTGTATCTGTTTTCTTCTAACAAGCGAATCTTCCTTCCTCATTCGCGAACAGGAAAAATTCACAATGCAGCGACTGGATTCCATGATTTCTTTGAATGCTGGGAGAGCTAAACAATGAGCATAGTAATGAAACCGACGGCAACAAAGGAACAGCTCGACGAGGTAATTCACAAGATCAGGACTGCCGGATTAAAGGTTGACATATCATCTGGAGAGTATCAGACCGTAATAGGTATCATCGGCGATGAAAAGAGGATTGATTTTGATCAATTAAAGTCTATGAGCGGAGTCTCCGATGCCATTAGAATTCAGTCCTCGTACAGACTTGTCAGCAGGAACTATATCAAAAAAGACGTGAAAGTGAAAGTTGGACATGTCACCATGGGTGGAGACCTACCGCCAGTGTACATCTCCGGGCCATGCTCGATTGAAAGTTATGATCAACTTTTCCGCATAGCGAGGCAGGTAAAAGAAGCGGGTGCTCACCTCCTGAGAGGAGGAGCGTTCAAACCTCGTACCTCTGTCCACTCCTTCCAAGGTTTAGGCATAACGGGATTGAAGCATCTTCAGGCCGTAGGCAAGGACCTGGAAATGCCCACGATCACCGAAATACGGAGTGAAATGGACGTAGAGACGGTTGCAAAATATACGGACATGCTCCAGATCGGGGCGCGGAATATGTTCAATCAAGATCTGATCGAAGCAGCGGCAAAAACGGGCAAGCCCATATTCTTCAAGCGCGGATTCTCGGCGCAGATTGATGAGTACTTGAGCTTTGCAGAGAGGATTGTTGCGAACAGGAATAGAAACATAATACTTTGCGAGCGAGGAATCATGCCTCTTGGTGGATCTTTCAAACCGCAGACCAGATTCAGCCTTGACCTGAATGCGATTCCAATTCTGAGAAAGGAAACTCCATTCCCAGTTATAGCAGACCCAAGCCACGGAACTGGTCGCAGGGATCTAGTGCTTCCGATGAGCAGAGCTTCCATTGCAGCGGGGGCGCACGGCTTGATGATCGAGGTTCACGACAGGCCCCAAGAAGCTCTGAGTGATGGACCGCAAGCGGTCTTGCCAGAAGAGCTGAAGAAAATAATCAAGGTCTGCAATCTATTGCACAAGACGATAAATGAGAGCGACATTCCATTTTCAAGCGACCTGACCAATGGCAACAGCCACACTTAGCATTAGCTTCGAAAGAAGCCGTGAAAAATGCGATATTTTCGTCAAAGATCAAATTCTGGCCAACCTTCCATCGCGTCAGTTTTCAAACTTGAGCTCCGTGATCGTAATTAGTGATGATAATGTTTCGAAGCTATACGCCGAAAGAGTCAGAAATGGTCTATCAAGAAGGATAACATCAACGGGCGCAATTACCTTTCCTCACGGGGAGAAAAGCAAGAACCTCCATACCGTCTCGGTTATCGCGTCCAAGATGAGCGATCTCGACGCAGACAGGAATACTGCAGTTTTGGCACTCGGCGGAGGCGTGGTCGGAGATCTTGTGGGATTTGTTTGTTCCGTGTTCAAGCGAGGCATAAAGTACTTCCAGGCCCCTACAACCCTATTGGCTCAGGTCGACAGTAGCATCGGCGGCAAGACTGGAGTCGATGCTGAATGGGGGAAAAATCAGCTGGGTACGTTTTACCAACCGACCGCAGTATTCATCGATCCCTCAACCCTTGATACGCTTCCAAGAAGCGAAATAATTAACGGGCTTGGGGAGATGATAAAGTCTGGCATCATCGCAGACAAGAATCTTTTTGAGCAAGTCAAAAAGATAGATTTTTTTTCAATACATAGTCTGAAACCGCTAATTCCACAGACATGCGAAATCAAGGCTAAAATAGTCCGAGCTGACGAGCGAGAAGCAAACCTGAGATCGGTATTGAATTACGGTCACACAGTAGGTCACGCCATAGAAGCGTCTTCAGATTACATATTGGGTCACGGCAAGTGCGTCATTTTGGGAATGATGGCTGAAGGCTGGATCTCTTCAAAGCTCGGAATTTTCGAAGAATCTGATTACAAAAAGCAAACGGATCTGCTGAAAAAAGTAACGCAGCGCTTTAAAGTAGATTTCAAAACCCTGGACACAAAAGAGATTCTTTCTTTCGCAAGGCTAGACAAGAAATCATCCCGGAGCTCGATCAGAATGGCCCTGCCCGAAAGGATAGGCAGAATGCATATGGAGAAGAACGGGAGTTTCCTAGTGCCTGTCTCAAAAGATCTTTTCGTATCTTCGCTAGAACAACTGCGGCGTGAAGTTTGATTTGATGATTATGGAGAAACAAAAAGAGAATCCCCTCGAGTCGTTTGAAGTAACCACGCACTCCGCAATATCTGTTGTAAACGCGATTCCTGCGGGAAAGGGCGCGACCATAGGCATCGACATACCGTGCACCGTGAGAGTAATCCTAACGCAACAAAACAAATCAGGCCTCAACAAGATCAAGATTGCGAGCAAGACTCGCGACCCCCACGATCTTGTCAGAACTGCTGTCGAGTATGCGCTTGCAGAAGGATGTTTCAGAATTCCGAGATCTATGGAATTGAGGATCCAAATCAAATCAAAAATCCCAGATGCCGTCGGACTGAAGAGTTCGAGCGCAGTTTCTGTTGCTGCTGCTAAAGCAGTGTTTGGATTATTTGCCAAAAAGATTGATTTCAGAGCTATCCTGAAAATTAGCTGCAATGCCTCAAAGGATTCCAAAGCCTCGCTTACTGGAGCCTATGACGACGCCGCTGCTTCTCTTCTTGGCGGTGTTGTGTTTGCAGACAATTCAAGGTTTGAAATAATCAAACACACAAGCGTTCCTGAAAATCTGGGGACAAAAGTCGCGATTCTGTTGCCAGTTCACAAAAGCAGGTTGACAAGTAGCATCGACAGGTCAGTATATTCCAGATATCGCAAAGAAAATCTGCTCGCGTTCCAATATGCTCTCGAAGGAAAGATTGGCCAAGCGATGGTGTTGAATTCGATCATTCAGTCTGCAGCTCTAGGCTATTCTACTGAACCGGTTTCGTCAGCGCTCTTGGAAGGGGCGCGGGCAGCTGGAATCACAGGCAAGGGGCCTGCAATAGCTGCGCTCTGTTCCGATTCTGAAACCCTAGAGAATGTCAGCCGCCAATGGAAGAGAAAAAACCCAGATTCCAGAGTCATCAAAACTTTAGTGGTTCAACCAAAAAGACTTGCTCTCGGGTTAGGGGCGCGCTAAATCAAAATATGGCCAAATTCCTGGAGATTGGCGGCCGACCCAAGAAATTTGCTGGAAGTTTGAGGCTCCCTCCGAGCAAGAGCTACCTCCACAGGGCTCTATTCACAGCAGCGCTTGCTTCAGACCAGTCTGAAATCACAAGTTGCGGTACCATCTTGTCTGACGATGCAATTGCAACTATTGAAGCACTCAAGGCATTTGGAGCGACCATAAGACACAGCGCAGAACACTGTGGTACGCTTCGAGTTTTTCCCCATAAGACTGATCAGTCAAAGATTTCAATTTATTCGAAAGGCTCTGGCACTACCGCCCGATTTGCAATTTCGTTTGCAGCCCTCGCAAAGGAGGGAGCTGAAGTTACAATATCGGGGGATGACTCGCTATCGAATAGACCAATGGAATCCATCTTCGAATCTCTGTCACAACTTGGAGTCAAATGCAGTTACAGAGATGACTATGGCAAGCTCCCGATTCAGGTCAAGGGCGGGGGAATAATGGGGGGAACCTGTGATGTCGACGGTTCGGTGTCATCGCAGTTTGTGTCGTCCCTCCTGATTTCTTGTACACAAGCTCAAAACGACTGCACGATAAACATCAAAGATCCTGCAAAGATGGTTTCAAGGCCGTACATAGACGCCACACTCGAAGTTTTATCGTATTTTGGTCTGAAAATAAGAATTATTCCATCAAGGTCCAAGTTCATTGGATTCAAAATAGCGGGAAGCCAAAATGTCAGAGGAAGGAAATTTCCCGTTCCAGGGGACATGAGCACCGGCGCAGCACTAATCGGCGCAACCCTAGCTTCTCAAGGGAGTGCAACGTTGCTCGGCGTAAAATCCGACTTCCCCCAGTCGGATGCGGCAATAATCCCTATCGCGGAAAAGTTTGGCGCATTGATCACTAGCCCAAGAAAAGGATTGCTTTTGGTCAGGAGCAGGCAATCGAAATCTACTAGCCGACTAGACCTCAACCTGAATGATTCACCAGACATCGTTCCGGTGATCGCCGGTCTCGCGGCTGCGCTAGATCGCAGAGTCAGGATTTCGAACGTCGGACACCTGCGGTTCAAGGAAAGCGACAGAATCGATGTCCTATCGCGTGAATTGCGGAAGCTTGGAGTAAGGACGAGAGAAAGCACTTCTTCACTTTCAGTCTTGGGCCAGGATAAACCAAAAAATGACATCCGAAAGCCTATTCTCATCGACCCCGAAGGGGATCATAGAATGCTGATGGCGCTTGCAATAGCCGGGCTATCGGGGAGATATGGTGAATTGAGAATCAGCGACCCCGAATGCGTTAGAAAATCTTATCCAGCTTTCGTTCAGGATCTCCAACAACTCTGCCATGATAAGAACACGGTGAAGTTAATGTGAGGGGTCTTTCGGATTGATCTTGCCAAATACCATAGGGAACATTTTTGCCTTCACATGCTTTGGAGAGAGTCATGGAAGGTGTATCGGCGTCGTAATCGACGGATGTCCGACAGGAGTGGAGATTTCTGAGCCTGAAGTTCAAAAACTGCTAGATCTTAGAAAGCCGGGTCAGTCGATCGTCACGACTCAGCGAGCTGAAGAGGATCGCGTCGAAATACTTTCAGGAGTCTTCAAGGGCAAAACAACAGGCGCGCCAATTACCATGCTGATATGGAACGGCGACCAGAGAAGCTCAGATTATGACAAGTTCGTGAACATACCGCGGCCAGGACATGCGGATTACCCCGCGTTTGTAAAGTATGCAGGAATGAACGATTACAGAGGTGGAGGGCGATTTTCAGGAAGGATTACAGCTTGCTATGTGATGGCCGGAGCGATCGCGCAAAAGCTCTTGCAGAAATCACTGGGTCTGGAAATCATAGCATACACGCTGGAGCTGGGAGGAATCAAAGCTGACATTGAAAGACTCTCAAAAGAAGAGATAGTTGCAAACAGATATTCAAACGAAATCAGGTGCCCCGATCAGTCGGCGGCTCAGAAGATGAAGGAGCTCGTCGTCAGCGAGCGCGGCAATGGTGATTCACTTGGCGGAATCGTCGAGTGCAACGTTCTTAACCTTCCAGTCGGAGTTGGCGAGCCCATCTTCGCATCTGTTGAATCTGAAATCAGCAAAGCAGTATTCTCCATACCTGCAGTAAAGGCAATTGAGTTCGGCTCGGGTTTTGCAGGAACAAGGCTCAAGGGAACGCAAAACAACGACCTATACACGCGTACTCGAGACGGAAAGGTCGTGACAAAGACGAACAACTCGGGCGGGATACTGGGTGGAATCTCAAACGGGATGCCTGTTGTGTTCAGAGTGGGGTTCAAGCCCGCGTCCTCGATTGCCGCGCCTCAGCAGACCCTTGATATGTCCTCGATGGAGGAAACGAAACTTATAGTTCCCGGAAGACACGACCCGACCGTCGTGCCAAGGGCAGTTCCAGTGGTCGAATGCATAACAGCCTGCGTCATGGCAGATCTTGCAATTCGGGGCGGATTCATCCCTCGCGTACTCAAAAAATAAAAAATTGCGGTTTTTTCGAAAATGAGCTGTTGCTGAATCCTATATGTCGGACAGGAAGAAAAAAAAATACCAGAGCAAGAAACCGCGAGATATCAAACATCTCAAAATCTATCGTGAGGAGATGCGGGATATTACTAGATCCATACTAGATCTCGCCCGAGCAAGGCAAAATATTTCGCGGAGAATAGCTGAAGTAAAAGAGTCAGCCGGGCAAGATATTGAAAATCACGCAGTCGAGGAAAAATTAAGCTCCGACATGATTCACTATGCAAGAAGTCTAGATATAGATGAAGATCTCGCAAAATCAGTCGTCGAAGTGCTGATTGATTACTCAAAAGTGGCACAGCGCAAGGAAATATATCTCAAGTCAATCAAAGCTCATCTCCGTTCAAACAACATTAAGACTGTTTCAATAATCGGCGCAGGTAGGATGGGCTCGTGGTTTGCAAATTACTTTCTCGAGACTGGAACAAGAGTAGTATTGTTTGACAAGGTCCGTCATGATAGCACAAATGCCAGAGAACTTGTCATGGGTCGAATTTGCAAGTACGCAAAAACATTCGAAGACGTAACGCGCTCGGATCTTGTTATCGTTTCGGTTCCAATCAAATCTACTCCGGGCGAAATACGAAAGCTGGTAAAGTACGCGAGAGAAAATCAGCAGCGCACCATGAAAATTATTGAAATTTCCTCTGTCAAGAATGAAATGGTTCGAGCAAACCTCTTCAAGAAGAGTACAATACCGAGTAATCTGGAAATTTACTCCATCCATCCGCTATTTGGGCCCAATGCAAATCCGTACTCTGTCAACTCCATGATTTCAATCAAGCCGACCGGTCAGAGTTTTGTAAACGGATTGTTCCCACAGTACAGGATGTTCAGGATGGATTCGCAATCGCATGACAAGCTGATGGGCACCATGCTCACTCTGCCGCATGCGCACGCCCTGGCTTTTGCCGATTCCATAGTGAAACGATCAGAGGAAATTCCAGAGCAAATCAGTAGCCCGAGCTTTGATTACATACTGGACCTAGCCAAGAGAGTCTTAAGAGAGAGCGAGAGAGTCTATTATGAGATTCTTTCCACAAATCCCTATTCAGTCAAAGCAATCGATGAGACACTTGGATCGATGGCGAAACTCCGAAAGCTGCTCCGCAAGGGTCCAGAGTTTCAAAAATTTTTCAGGGAAGCAAAGCGCGCACTAAATTAGCTTCCGCGCTTTAACTACAATCCTGTATTACGAATCTTTGTCTATACCGCACACAAATCCCAACCAAGCAAAGGATTTTAGATTTCAGTGCTTCAAAAACCCGCTTTCTGTTGTTTAGGCGCTGGTTTTCTGGCTAGTGCACGCCTGCCAGCGATGATCATCTCCTTTCTAGGTGCCTCAAGGCCCGTCCAAATTTCAAAGGATTTTGCACCCTGTTCAACTACCATCAACACGCCATCAATTGACCTGATATTGTTTTTTCGCGCTTCCTTTAACACATCAGATACTTCCTTATATCCGAGATCGAAGAATTTCATGCGCTTTGGGGCGTCTGAAAAATCAGTCTTAATGGGAAATGGATACGTACTTGCGACCGCATTTATCAAAAGATCGCAATTTCTGATTGCGCTAGCGAAATCCTCCTTAGTCAAGGAAAGTGCTTCAAACGAAACTCTAGGAAATTGAGACTCGAAATGAGAAAGCGCATGCTTTGCCCGATCTTTGGTTCTATTCAGGATAGTTATCTCGTCGAACCCATTTTTCAATGCAGCATACATGCAGGCCTTTGCCGCCCCTCCCGCTCCAAGAATGACGCATTTTTTCCCGCTTGAGCCCAACTTTTTGAGGGAAGCAACTATACCATTGATGTCCGTATTATACCCCGCCCAATTGCCGCGCCTTCCGATCTTGATAGTGTTCACGGCGCCTACTCCTCTCACGTGTCTATCGACTCTCGCTAGATAGGGCAAGATACGTTCTTTGTACGGCGCTGTTACGTTGAACCCTAAAATATCGCTTGCTCGTCCAACCTCTGCCATAGCGGAATCAAACTCGTCTTCGGGGACTTGAAATAACCCGTAGCGAGCATGGAAACCCGACTTTTCAAACGCTCTATTTTGAATCGCTGGTGAAATTGACTTTTGAACATTTGAGCCGAGCAAGAAAACTCGAGCAGCAGTCCTTTCGCTTGATTTACGATCCATTATTTCAATCGAGCCTCTATCAATGCTTTAGGCAAAAACCCTTGGAATGCATCTGGGGAGTCGCATAATGGGTAGATAATCGTATTCAGGATCTTTCCATTTCGTCTTATCCTTTGACGGTTTTATAATGATAAAACTGGGATCTCTTTGAAGCTGAAAAAAGGGGTTCCAGCTTTTCACCCTACCGATCTCTCGCGCAGTGGGAACCTTTTGATTACCTCGTTCCGCTTTGAAAAACAGTGCAAAAAGCCCTCCATAACTAGGAAGTCGTCTTCAATCTGGCTAAAGATTTTTCAAAAACACATTTACAGAAACGTTCGAAAAACTGTCCCGCTTCTGATTATTGCCTAGTTCATTCCTTGTGGGTGACGAGAGAACAGGTGAACATTGGGAAAGACAGAATTGCTGCATCCAATTTTGTTTCTAGAAGTGTGGTCCCCTTCGAGGATATCGGAGGGAGAAGCCAGACTCCTGCTAGTTTCTATGATAGTTGGGCCTTCTAGGTCGATTATTGCCGGAGTTTCTGAAAGAAGAAGAGGAAGAATCCTGCGGCCGTGACCGGTCGTAGCTCGGCCGGTCATTTTGCCTTTGTTGAAAGCCTCCGCCAGCAATCCGCTCAGTGAAGCTAAAACCAGAGCCGCCACCTTGGTGTCCTCCACCGCCATAGCGCTCACGCGGAGCGCCTCCTCTCCGAAACCTGGATTGATGATCGTCTGCGCGTCCTCTTTGGAAGAACCTTCTTCCACCGCGCTGGTCATTCCGCGAAGAGTCGTCTACGGGCGGACGGTATCCAGGAGGAAGAATGTCAGTGACCCTCTTGATTTCTGCTTCCGTCATCCCCATGATCCGGCTAAAATCTGGATACTCCGAATTAGAAACAAGCGTGATTGCCTTCCCTGCCCTGCCCGCTCTCGCTGTTCTTCCTATCCTGTGGAAATATGTCAGAGGATCTTGGGGAACGTCGTAGTTTATGATGTGACCGACTGCGGGTACATCGATGCCGCGCGCCGCAACATCTGTAGCAACTAGCAGTTCAACTCGTCCGTCTCTGAAATTATGCATCGCCTGTTCCCTTCGGTTTTGAGATAGGTCTCCATGGATTGGAGCAGCCCTGAAACCCTGGGCTTGGAGTCTTTCGGAAAGTCGCTGTGTCTTGATTTTGGTTGCGCAGAAGATTATGCCCGAAGAAATAGCGCTTTTCCTGACGAACTCGACCAGCGCCTGAAACTTGCTCCTTTCATCAACGATTGCATATGATTGATCTATTCCGTCGATTGAGAGCTCGTCGCTGTCAATCAGCACGTTTAAGGGATGATTCATGTATTTGTGCGATAGACGCATGATTTCCTGTGGCATCGTCGCCGAGAACAACGCGGTCTGACTTCCAGAGGGGAGGTTTCTCATGATGTAGTCAACATCGTCGATGAATCCCATGTCGAGCATTCTGTCTGCCTCGTCCAGCACGACAAACTGTACATCGTGAAGATCAATCGTCCTTCGCTCAAGATGATCGATCAACCTGCCTGGCGTAGCAACCACTATCTGCGGCGTCTTTTTCCGGAGTCTCTCAATCTGTGGAGTGATTGCCTGACCGCCGTATATTGCATACGCTCTTATGTTCAGGTATCTTGCAAGTTTGTTGAATTCATCGGTCACCTGAAGCGCGAGCTCTCTGGTCGGAACGACCACCAGCGCTTGAACGTAGCGCTTGTTTTCATCGACTTTTTGGATTATTGGCAGCGCGAACGCAGCTGTTTTTCCAGACCCAGTGTGTGCCTGGCCAATTACGTCCTTTCCCCCCAAAAGCGGTGGGATTGCCCCTGACTGAATCGGAAACATGGATTTGTATCCAATTTCCTTCAGACTTTTCATGACCTCGGGTCTCAAATGAAGTGATCCGAATTCAGCTCCAGCAGGCGTCGTTTCTCCTTGTTTCGCAGTATTTTCTATTTGCATCTTGTTTTTTCTTTTCCTTTTGTTTTCCTAAATTGAATTGAGAGGCAAGGCTTGTAGCAAAACTTGAAATCTAGCACCTTAAATCGAAGCACTATGGGCTCTCATTTTGTCCCTTGTTTCGCGTTTACTTCTTGTTCTTCAACTCTGGAGCCTCTGAGTGAGGCAAACCAAACCTACGATTAATGAGCTGATTTTTTCCGAGCATTCAAAAAATCGTTTGTCCTATCGGTCTGTCTTTCGTAAACAGCGGCTCTAATTTAGTCTAAAAAACTAGTAGTTTTCCGATTATTTAAAGTTTGAAGCGGAATGAGACCAGGAACAGCACAACTAGTGCCGTGGCCAGAGAGGTTGTCTAACATTGTTTAGGCACAATTCGCGCACGATCTGACTTTGAAAACACAAACAACCTC
>JBOGRL010000170.1:0-1908 GCA_050749505.1 Nitrososphaerales archaeon | reverse complement strand
CTTGCGATAGAGTTAAGGGCCGATCCATCAATCCGAGGCCATCTGGAGCATGATCCGCTGACACGTGGCTAATTCCTGTCCACCCCTTGATCAAATGACGCTAAGGTAACACAGCAGTGGAACCGATACCAAGGCAGATACTTTTGCATGCCCTCCTCAAACAATTTTCGCTTCAGATAAAATTCAGCTCCGCGTTCAATCGAGTTTTGGATCTTCCTGCTTCGCTTTGATCTCGGGAGGGCTGCGAACGCGGCGAGGCCCTCCCAGCAATCTAAAGTTCCGCTTGAGGATTTGAAGCAGTGCCACCCTCCGTCATCTTTCTGATCATTGGCCAGACGATCAAATAGCTTTCTTGTTCTAGGGTCATCTTCGTATCCGAATCTTGTCAGCATTCTCGCAGCATTGCCCACGATACAGACCTCGTCATTGAAGATGTTTCCTTCATCTTCTCCTAGCCATTTTCTGAAGAATAGATCCGATGTTTTGCTAATTCGCTTATCTTTTGAGGTAAGACCGAGATCTGAAAGGACAATTGCTCGCCAATTTGTCGCCGTGTATTTTGGCTGATAAAGTGAATTCCTTGACTCCCAGTAACCAGCAGGTTTCTGCAATTTTAGAATGCCGGAGGCCCAGCCTTGCTTAGAAATATTGGCGTGAGCTTCCTTCACCTCTGGGTCTTTACTTGGAAGATCAAGTAAATCCAAGAGAGTGTAATAGCGAACTGCTGGTTGATTTTCTTCTAGCAGCCAGTTTACTACTTGGTCGTTCCTGTCATTGCTGGCCATTTTCAGCAATTCAATTGATCATCTAACGAGTTCGCGGCGCGCGCTCGAATAATAGACTCTCAGTAAATCGTCAAGGAAAACTCGCTCGAAGGAGTGGGAGGGAATATCCCAGCACAGACAGAGATCTCTCCTAGGAATTACGGGCTGCCTTTGCTCAGCCAGAAAACGTTTCCATCCGGGTCGTCGAGCTTTGCAATCTCTCCTCCCCAATCAGTCTTTGTGTAGTCCTGGGAGAATTTTACACCATTTTTCTTGAGCTCAGAAACCGCCTGCTGGACGTTTTCGCTGTAGAAGCAAATCCCCGAGTTTCCGGGTTCGAGCTTTCCCTCGCAGAGATGGAGCCTCCAAGGAGCGCCCTTGCGCCAGGCCGTAATCCAGTGGTCATCCTCAGTAGAGATATCGAACCCGAGTTTTTCCTTGTACCATTCGGCGGACTTTTTGGCGTCAGAAACCATGACTGCTACACTGAAATCATTAGAGAGCATGTTTTTTATCCTTCTTCTCCCCATAGGGGCAGGCACTTCCTTTTCAATTTTGTTCTACTTGCTCATCGTGAAAAGAATTCGCGGAATTCTAGTATGCGCATCCTTTCCGACGTAAAAAATAGCTTATAGCATACGTATCTTAGACTTATTCGGGTTTAGGGACATGCTCTATGTGAGAAAGGTCGGTGTAGTGGGTTCCGGTGCCATGGGAAACCAGATCGCTCAAATCATGGCGCTCAACGATTACGAGGTGTTTTTGAAAGATATCTCCAAAGAACTCTTGGAGAAAGGCATGGCGAACATAAAGAAAAGTCTAGACGAGCTGACCTCCTTTCACAAGGAAAAGGCAGACAAGGAGATAAATAGAATCCAAGAACACGACGGAATCGTTCTCTCGCAAGATCAAGTTGCGTCAATTAGGACAAAGCTAAGGCCAACGTATGATGAGAAACGAGCCGCAGGAATCTTGTCGAGAATTCATCCTTCCGAAAGCTTTGAACCATTCAAGGACGTCGACATTGTGTTCGAAGCGATAATAGAAGAAATCGAAGAAAAGAAAAAACTCTATGGAGAACTGGATCAAGTGACAAGGAAGAATGCGATACTTGCTTCAAATACTTCGACGCTTTCAATAACAG
>JBOGRL010000169.1:0-1812 GCA_050749505.1 Nitrososphaerales archaeon | reverse complement strand
CTCCAGGAAAATAGACAGAGTCTTCAATCAATGAAATGGCACTCGATATTTCTTTGATTATTTGAAGATCCTCTGTTTCCTGGCCTGAAGACTCTCCGGATTCCCTCAGCGGCTTGTGAAGCTGCATGCACACTGAGCAATCCGAAGAGACACTTGATTCCTTGTGATGAGTTGCACAGATTGCACCCATAAAGAGAAGATTCTTCCAGATAGAGTAAAGCGTGAAAATGCCATCTGTTTGGCTTCTCATCGAGTCCTGGGCGAGAATCTTGCCGTACCCAGAAACATCATTTTGCGACAGTCCGAACCTTGTTACGAGCTCAGAAGAAAAATCGGTTTTCCTCTTTCCTAGATAATAACTGACCCTAGCCTGAGTTATTCCGAGGAGGATCGCGATTCGTCTTTGACTCTCGCCTCGCTCATGCAACTCGTGCGAAACAAGTCCGCGTATGTTCGGCAAAAAATTATTCACCATTACTTCGCACGGCGGTTGCATTGTGATAAGTCGCTTATTTAGAGGCTTATATATCTACTTCGGTTTTTGAACGGATGTGACCTGACAGATGTCCGATTGAGACTCGCAAAATCGAACCTGTTAGGGTTTGCGAGGTTTCAAAGAAATGCAACTCAAAATTCTATAATCAGCTTTCATTACTGGATCTCAGTCTCAGGATTGAATTTTTTAAAAAATTCCACAATCATTATTACTGAAAAGATGGGATTTCTGTTCCAAACTCCAGAAAGAGGACAATTTGCTCTAAGTTGAGCTTACTTGACAATAGCCAAGAAGAAAATGGCATGATTCTAAGAACCGACGTAGCGGTGATCGGCGGTGGCGTGGGAGGCTACGTTTCGGCTATACGGCTCGGTCAGTTAGGGAAAAGCGTCCTGCTGATCGAGAAGGATAAAATTGGGGGAGTCTGTCTGAATATCGGGTGTATCCCAAGTAAGGCTCTGATCAATGCGAGCAAGCTTGTAAAGAACGCTCGAGCTGCTTCCAAGATGGGAATCAATGCCGAAGTATCAGTTGACTTTCCAAAGCTTCAAGAATGGAAGCAAGACGTTATCAACAAGCTAACTTCCGGAGTATCATCACTTTGCAAAAATAACAACGTACAAGTCCTTCATGGGGAGGCCAGATTTGGTTCTGCTAACCGGCTCGAAATTGGAGGAGATAATTCAATCAAAGTGATTGAATTCAAAAATGCCATAGTCGCAACTGGATCCTCACCGGTAGAACTCCCGGAACTGAGGTTTGACGGGAAAAGAATTATCAGCAGTACGGAAGCGCTTGCATTGACGCAGATTCCAAAGAAACTTTTGATCGTTGGGGGTGGCGTTATCGGACTAGAGATAGGGATGGCATATGCGAATCTGTTTGGCACCGAATTGATAGTCGTCGAAATGCTTGACCAACTTTTACCAGGAGTGGATGCGGATCTCGTAAACTTGGTCTCCAGATCACTTCAAAGATTGAACGGAGGAGTCTATCTGAAAAGTAAAGTAAAATCGGGGAGAGTTAATGCTGATACAGTTCAAGTTTCCTTTGAAACATCCAAAATGGCAGAGCAGATCGCCGAAGTGGATTATGTTCTTGTTTCAGTTGGAAGGAGGCCGAATTCAGGCAACCTTGGACTCGAGAATATCGGAGTTAGCATTAATCGGAAAGGGTTCGTGGAGGTTGACAACCAGATGCGAACCTCGGTGGAAAATGTTTTTGCAGTAGGAGACCTCGTTGGTGAACCTCTTTTGGCACATAAGGCAAGCCGCCAAGGAGTCGTTGCTGCCGAAGTGATCTGCGGGATGAAAAGC
>JBOGRL010000168.1:0-10416 GCA_050749505.1 Nitrososphaerales archaeon | reverse complement strand
GGTCGGCTTCAGACACTATAGATTTCAAGTACTCGACCAAGATGCCACTTCGAATGGAATTCAAGCTGGGCGAGAACAGCAAGGGAAGAATTCACTTTTATCTAGCACCGAGAGTCCAGGAATAGAGCAGCAGCACCAACAAAATTAATAGTCAGTAGCGGGGGGTGGACTTTCATTAATCCAGAAAACGGTTCTGTGATTATTTTGAACCACCGCTCTGCGGGTCTCTCTTGCTCGTGCAGTCTCTCTTTTCTAAGAAACATCCGAGAATATGAGCCCGCCGGGATAACCTGGCTTCCCCACCCCGCTATAGGCTGATCGTACATGAATTTCCCTCAGATGCGTATTAAAGCTTGCCGCAGGAGTGAACCTTTCGATAAAATGAAGAATGTTTGTTTTCTCATGTAGCGTGATCTTTCAACGATGACCCTAGTCTACCCCCGCGAATTCAAGACCCACCCGCTTGGGATTCATGTTTCAATCTCTGGAAAATTGGACATGTGCGTGGATAGAGCGATCGAAGCGGGATGCGTGGGCGCCTTTCAGATATTCACTTGCAGCCCCAGACGATGGGATGCGCCAGAACTCAAGGCAGAGGAAGTCGGAGCTTTAGCTCAAAAGCTCAGGCAAAATAGCTTTCAGGTTTTCGCGCACATGCCGTATCTTCCCAACCTTTCTTCACCTGATGCGACTTTTCACGCGAAATCAGTTGCAGTCTTGAAAAGAGAGGCCAGCAGATGCCGGGAGATGGAGGTCCGAAATCTTGTCTTGCACTTTGGAAGTCACATGAAGACATCAATACGAGATGCGCACAAGAGAATCGTCAAGGCAATCCAGGAATGCCTGTCTGATACACCTGGATCAAGTGTTCGACTCTTGCTCGAAAATTCTGCAGGAAACGATAGTCCAGGCGCGCGGTTTGAGTTCATAAAGGCTGTACTAGATGAAATAGGCGACAAGAAAAGAGTCGGAGTATGCTTTGATACCTGTCATGCTTTCGCTGCAGGATACGATCTGCGGACTCTTGAAACAACAGAGAAGATGGTCGAAGATTTCGATGCAAAGGTAGGACTGGAAAACCTATTTTTGATTCACCTGAACGACTCCAAGGGTGGTCTCGGAGAAGGACCTGACCGCCACGAAAATATCGGTAGCGGGAAGATCGGTTTTCCGGGCATGGCTGCCGTCCTAAATCTCAAAGCGCTACGTCACATCCCGGTTGTGTTGGAAACGCCAGTAGAAAATGAAGGTGACGATAAGAAGAGTATAGCTGCCGTGAAAAAATTAATCGCTGAAAAATGAGATTTGGTCAGTTTATCAAAGCATAATCTTGGCCCTCTCGAAACGCTATCAGTTTTGCTGCGCGTTGATCTCTGGTTCCACGATCCTTGCTGGTCTTCTTAACAAGAGAAGAGGTTCCGCTTTCATCAACGAGAAAAATTCTGATCGAATCTTTGTATCTTGCTTCCAGAATCCCGGCAATCATCCTGGCAAGTTTCATATTTCCAGAACCAATTTTTACGATTTTCCGAATATTCGGTGCGTTATCGATCAGTTCGGAGATGCGGGAAATAGTCGTTTCCAATGTCGGAAGCACGGAACTTTCTACTTCTCTGTGGTTTATGAAGGCTGCAACACCCGTGCGTTCTCCTGGATCGATTCCGACCACAAACCAGTCGCTGGGCTTTGAAGGGTATAGCAACGAAAGAAGTCTTTCCTTTGCAACTCCCACATCCTCTCCAAGATCTTCAACGCAGATAGCACTACTTCCCTGCACCTGGAGTCTTTCTCTGCGAGTCGTGATTATGAGTTTGACGTTTCCATTGAGGTAACCTAGTCCTTGCATCGATGATCCACTCAGCCGCAATACTGATTTCTCGCCCAAAATTATGTCGCTGAAAGGGAGGCCTATCCGCTTTAGCAGGGAAGAGATGCGATAGTACGCTCTTCCGTTCGAGGTAGCGACGCCCACCTCAGGCCCGGGAATCGAGAAACCGCCTATGCTTCCCACCCAGTATAACTCTTTGTCATGATACATAATTCAAACTTTTAAACATTCAGTCGAATAAATTCACAGTACGTAATCTGCCGTGCGGCAAAGTGGTACTCTTTGAAACGAAAGGAAGCTCTGCTCCAAGATATTCTGAAAACTGAGATCGTGACGCTAGCTTGCGATGACCCGAAGATCAAACCCGAGATGATGTGGGGCGTTGTCAGCGGATGCATCGCCCTGGGATTGCAGGTATACTACATTGATTATGATTTGCAATTCTCCTCGCTGGTTCAAAATCTACCGGATGAAGAATTCAATAAGCTGAAGGATCTGACAATTCTTCAGCCTCGGGACGAAGCTCTTGCAGATTCAGTAATTACATTAGCTTCAGAATCGATGAGGACCGGCGGCTTGATAATCTTAGATTCGATCAACACTATTCAGAATTTGCTGTCGATTCATCCGTCATCTTCCGATTTGAAGGTCGCAAATCACAGATCTGCTATCCTAATCAACGCATACCAGCAGCTCGCCAGATTCTATTCAAAATCGATCATCATTCTAAACGTTACCAGATCAAGACCGAGACCAAACCAGGGCAACTCGATCTCTTGGGAGCGAAAGGTAGTCGGGGGGAGAATGACAAGATTCAAGAGCGACGCGATTCTGTTTGCAAGGGAGTTCCCCTCACACTCAGAATCGACCACGCGCGGGATAAGAATTACAGCGGAATCTGCTTCGGGAACGGAATTTGGTGGAAAATTGCATGATGAGTACGAATTATGACGGCGAGAGTTGTTTTGATGTCACTTTACAGACAAAATGTAGTATCCCAGAGCCATCGCTATCGCAACTAGAGCAATACCTCCAACGAAGAACATCTCAGAAGACCTCGCCCTGATAGTCTGGCGGCCGCTCAAGTACAGGCCGTACGCACCCAGAGATCCCACGATATACCCAAAAAGCATGATGAAAGTCTCGGTCGCATTTTGAACGCCCTGATTCGGCACTATCGTTTCTAAATTAATGCCGGCGCTTCCGGAATTGCTCGCCGCATTGATTACACCGGCAGCAAGCAGAAACAGTGCGAGCAGGTACAGAAACTCGATTCCTCGTGCTTTCAGCGAACCAGTTGAACTTGGATTGGAAAATCTCCTACCAACTCCCGCCTGCCTGAACTTGGACGTAACCTTCGATGTAGCAACCTGAACTTTTCTCTTGACTCCCAATGTGACCTACTCCAGATCGTCCGAAACGAATTTTTGCGTGATTCTCGAGTGCAAAAAGTGCCTAGCGACTTCTTTGGCCCGGTCTCCAGTCTCCTTTAGCCCGATTATTCTCTCTAAATACCTTTCCCAGCTAATGTCCACAAGGGCTTCCCTCCATTCCTGGAACCTGTCTCTAACTTGAGAATAGGCTTTTTCGTGAAAAAGGCAAAGGCCTTGATCGCCGTTAGAGTGCCTATTACATATTTCGCACCTTGAAGGCTCACGCATCATCATCATCAAATCCTCAAATTTCTCTGAGAGCGCCTGATGCTGTCACACTCATATTTCTTGAGACGCAGGAAAAATTTGAGCATGAAGGTGAGCGCCTTGCACCCCGAAAATACGAAATAATAATCATCGGCCAGCCGCAAAGTTGGCATCGATCTTTGGTTGTTTTGATCGAACCGCGAGGAGGCAAGGGCGAAGACAATTTGCAGCCGCCTTCATAATTACTACAACCGATGAATCTCTTGTGCGTCTTGAAAGATCTGATAACTCGCAAGTTCCCTACCTTGCAACCAGGACACGCGCCAAGCAAGGTATCTTTAGCCCGCCTTCCATCCTTTACCAAATTCCTCGTTGCCGTTGTCTGCCACGTAAAGCTATCCATACTCTTCAACTCTCGCAAAACTGCTCGCAAGGATGATAACACCTCCTCGACAACTAGCTCTTCGCTTTCCAAAGATCGTCTCATGGATTCCAATTTCTTCTCCAGGCTCCGAGTCATATCTGGAGACAGGATTTGCGGACACAATTTCCTCAGGCGATCAACCAGCGCAAGAGCGTTTTCCGTGGGGATCAGCTGTCTTGACTTATTCAGATATTCCCTCTTTATCAAGGTCGAAATAATATCTGCCCTTGTCGCTTTTGTTCCGACGCCTTCAGTTTCCATTTTGGAAAGTAAAGAGCCTTCGGTGTACCGGGATGGACGCGCGCCATAATTTTCGACTTTCGAGACCTTTTCGACCATTACTTCTTCCCCCTCAACCAATTTGATTAGTGAATGTAGAAGGCTGAATTTCGACGGATAGTACTTCATCCATCCTTCTTTGAGAAGCCGGCTACCTTCCGCCACAAATTCGTGCGATGAAATTTCAAATGATGCGCTGGTTCTCTCGACTAATGCATCTGGCGCGAACGCGTTGCAGAATCTCTTTACGATTAGATCATATATTTTTTTCTCCTCATCTGAAAGGTTTTGTTTTGGTTCCTCACCCGTAGGATAAATTGCAGGATGGGCGGGATCGTCTGCAGGCCCCTGCAACGGCAATCTCCTTCTAGCAGGTTCTGACAGTAAAGATTCGATCAAGGTGGAGTATGCCTGGTTTGCGTGCAACGAATGCAGAATCCTTTCAGGGTTGATCGACGCAGGCAGTTTTTGACTTTCGGTTCGAGGATACGAGATAAGAGCATTCAGGTATAATTTCTCTGCAATCGAGAGAGTGGCACTCGGTGGCAAGCCATGGTTGTAAAACGCCTCCTTCTGTAGCTCTCCCAGGTCGAACGGATACCTTGGAGGAAGCCTTACCTCAAATTCGAAGATCTTACAGACAGTAGCAAATGAAGCATCAGAAACTGTTTTGAAGACAGTTATTGCTTCTGACTCTTTCCGAATGGGCGATGTCCTGTATTTGGTTTCAAAGGTTGTGCCGTTCTTGTTCAGAACGCAGACAATGTCCCAGCTCGGAACCGGAACATGAGTCATGATTTCAATTTCCCGATCTGCAACGAAGGCGAGAGTAGGACCTTGCACTCTTCCGATAGTTATGTTGGCAAATTGTGATGCTGAATGATTGTTCGCTGCTTGAGTCAGAGCTCTTGATAGGTTGACGCCCCAAAGGAAATCAACCATGTGCCGCATTCTTCCGGCCAGCGCCAGAGAACCATTGGATTGTTCAAGCGATGAGAAAGCCTGCCTTATCTCCTCTCGAGTGAGCGTGGAAAATTTGGCCCGGAGGCTAGAATTCCCCTTCCCCGAACAAGCAAACTGAAGTGCGTTAAACCCTATTGTTTCTCCCTCGATGTCATAATCGCAGGCGTTTACAACAATGCGAGCGTTCCTAGCGGCATCAGATAGCGATTTGATCTTCCTTTGAACAAAACCCGAGAATTTCGAATGCCTCTGACTCGAGTTTCGTGATGACGGTTCCCCGTATTTCGGAAACCACTCGACATCAAAAATTGGGAACACGTTTCGGTTCGTCTCTGGGTCAGCCAACCCATAAAGGTGACCCGAAGCAGAGCATATCAGGTAATGCTTCCCGTCGAAGGCGACCGGAATCTCGTAGGTACTCGAGCCACGAGCGGATCTGGCGCCGTCGTTCCTCAAAGCTGCCGCTATTTTCCTTGCAACATCTGGTTTCTCCGCAATTACCAAGATGTAACCTTTTTCCAAGGCGCTTGTTGATTCTTTGATCATTTCAGTCCATCTGTATGTTTGCGCGCTGAAAAATAGTCGTGTCCTTGATCAGAACCAAGAGAAAAGCAAGTAGTTTAATTATGGATGCTAAAATGTAATCACTCGGAACCTTCTTGCCTCTTGAAATAGCTTGCGCCAGCTGCGGAACAGTTCTCTACTCTGGTTTTGATCTCAAATCACCGAAAGATGTTATTCGAAGCAATGAGAACAAGTGCAAGTCCTGTGGAAAAACTCTTTCTGTTTCTGACTTTGGCATCGAGGTTAAAAAATCCTAAACAATTTTTCTTTTTTTGTCTTTGTACCCCTTTTTCAGACCCGAGATGATAAGGCAGCGGTCTACTGATATGCTCGCTCTTCGCTCAAGTTCATTCCGGGGATGTTCAAAGGCAGACTCGGCGCCGCGGATGATGACAATCGGCGTTGATTCCGAAGCTTCGCCCATCGGGATTTGCGCGGCGCTCGCGAGTTGATCTGCGAGTGCTCTGAGCGTTACTTTCAATTTGTTGGCAAACAAGTCTCTTTTGCCTCTCATATCAACTGTTGGCCGGATTCCAGCGAAGGCAATTGCAATGCCCGTTGTTCCGAGCCTCGTAGGGGTAACTCGGCTGTCTGACAGGATCACTCCGAGTTGGCTTATTCCTGCAGCTCTTCGTCCACGGTTAGTTTTGGCTAAGAGTTTCCGATGCAACTCACCCGCCGACTTCATCGGATTCTTTGGATAAAGTACTGCGGAGCCTTTTGGCGCGTTGCTTCGATCTATGCCCGCGTTGGGAGCCAGAACCTCACCCGTCAGCGCGAGTACAAACCCTGGAATCCCGCCGAGGATCAGACTGGATTCTTCGATCACAAGCTGCGCAAGCGCAGGAGAAACTCTAAATGATTTTGCGAGATCTATTGCCTCCCTAGTAGGAATGACCTCACACAGAATTACCACGCGGCCTTCGGAAACTGCCGCAAATTTACTTGAGACAACCACGATATCGCGATTTCTGAGAAAAACGTGATTTCGTCTCATTTCATCCAAAATTACCTCTGCAAGGTCAAACCGCTCAAACCTAAGCTCTGCTCGGATCGGAATCAATTGAATGGATTCTGGGCGACCCATAACCCTTGCTTCTCTGAAGGCTTGAGTTATTCTGTATATCGAATTGCTTCAGTCGAACGCTAATTAATCGGTAACTCAATACATCAGGTGCAAATGAGAAATGGCGCGAAAATCACACCTTTACGAATATCACAAGCAAAACGGAAAGCTGACAGAGTTCTCCGGGTTTGACATGCCGATCTGGTACAGCAGCATAATCGACGAGCACCTAGCTGTTAGAAATGCTGCCGGCCTGTTTGATGTTTCACACATGGGGAGAGTCTCGATCAGCGGGAGAGACGCTACCAACTTTCTACAATATCTTCTTCCGACTGACAGTTCAAAGATCCGTGACGGACGGGCTTTCTATTCGGTTATGTGCGACAAAAGCGGGGGAATCATCGACGACGTTGTTACAAACAAATTCTCAGAAGATCATTACATCATGGTGATAAACGCGGGGAACAGAGAGAAAGATCTTTCTTGGATAAGAGCCGTTTCTGAAACATTCAACGTCGAAATTGATGATTTTTCAAATCGTTCAGCACTACTTGCATTTCAAGGGCCAATTTCAGTGGGAATAATGCAGAGGATTGCCAGCGTTGATCTAGCCAAGTTAAGACGGTTTGCATTCGAAGAGTGCAACGTAGCAGGAGAGAGATGCCTTCTGTCAAGAACAGGGTACACAGGCGAGGATGGGTTCGAAATAACAGTTTTTGATTCCCCTGTTGAGCAACCGGCAAGGGCAGTTAAGATATGGAACAAATTGCTTGAATTGGGGCCTGAAAACAGTGTGCTTCCATGTGGTCTGGGTGCACGAGATTCATTGCGGCTTGAAGCTGGGATGTGTCTCTATGGACAGGATATTGACGAGAAGATAACTCCCGTAGAGGCAGCGCTCGAAAACATTGTGAATCTGGACAAGGAAAGGCAATTTGTGGGAAAGAAGGTCGTGGAAGAACAGATGAAAACTGGCCCGCAGAAAAGAAGAATTGCGTTCTCAATGTCAGAATCAGGGATCCCGAGACACGGCTTTGCAATCGAGTATGCGGGAAAGACTATCGGCACTGTAACGTCCGGAACTTTTTCTCCGCTTCTCAAGAAAGGAATTGGAATGGGCTATGTTCCGACGCCGATCTCGTCGATTGGTCAAAAGCTCGTAGTGAACATTAGAGATTCTGATAGGCTATCTGAGATAGTCGGGGTTCCCTTCTACGATACGACAAAGTTCGGATACAAGAGAAAGTACCAGCAGAGAGCCTCAGGATAAGCCATTAAGATATATCTGGAGAGAATAGTTCAGTTTTTATTCGCAACTAAAGACCCTCCTTGAGTGAAAATCATTTTGAGCGAAAAAGAAGCTTACGATGTTCCAAGTGGATATTATTATACAAAGGATCATGAATGGGTAAAATCAAAAGGGCCATCGTCTTTTCTTGTAGGAATCACAGATTACGCAGCCAAAATCTTAAACGACATTGTATACGTGAATCTTCCTCAGGAAGGATCATCATTAAGGTTGAAAGACGTGTTCGGGCAGGTCGAATCAGTCAAGACTGTTTCTGACATGTACATGCCAATTTCGGGCAAAATACTGAGCACAAATTCAAAACTCATGCAGACGCCCGAGCTCGTGACAAACTCTCCATACGTTGACGGATGGATGTTGGAGATTGAGTCAGATTCCTTTTCTTCAGAGTCGAAGGAGCTCATGGATGCAAAGACCTACGCGGATTACATTGCAAAGCTAAAGGAATAGCGTGACACAAAGGCAGAAGGCTTATACAGCCTTCTCGCTTAGTGGCTTGCCACGCATGACCCTAAAAGAGTCCGTTGCCGAGGCGAAATCCGTCTTTTATCGCCCGACAATGTCTAGACGGAGCGCGACTATATTTCTTGCAATGTCGCTGATCTTCATCATTGCTCTCATAATGAGGTTGTATCCGGCAGTTTATGGCTGGTACCTGAACGAATTCGATCCTTATTTTGACTATTACGCTTCAAATCATGTCGTAACTTTGGCGCAGCAGCACGGATTATACTATGCGCTATTCAACAATCCGCCCAATTGCCCCGCCTCTGATCTTTCGCTGGCTTGCCACGACCAACAAGGATACTTCTTCTGGCACGACGTCAGAACTTGGTACCCGTTTGGCAGGAATGTAGCCGGGACTAGCCAGGTCGGTCTCCAACTTACTGGAGCAATTGTTTATCTGTTTCTCAATTCTGTGTTGGGGATTCCGATCACATATTACGACTTTTTGGTTTTCTTTCCCGTCATAATCGGATCGCTGACAATCATACCACTCTACTATTTCGTCAAGAAAGTAACAAACAGCGCAGGGGGAATTTTCGCGGCGTTAATCTTCGCCGTTTCTCCTCCGATCTTGGAAAGAGGGAACCTAGGCTGGTTCAAGTCCGAACCGCTTTCACTTTTCGCCTCGGCGATCGGAGCCTACTTCTTCCTCTCGATGTACAGCTCAAAGACCTCGCTCAAGGGCGTAATCATCCGATCATTCATAGCGGGCGCAATGTTGGGCTACTCTATGATCGACTGGGGAGGCGGCGACGAATTTGTGCTAATTTTCGGGTTCGTGTTTTTGATAGCGCCCTTTGTCAAGAGTATTGATCTTCAGAAAACCGTTCAGGGAGGGTCCATACTCGTTGCCACACTGTTGTTAATTTCAGCTATTACTCCTCGACCCGGACCCAGCATAATCACCGATTTGATTGGTCTTCCCCTACTCGGTTCCTGGCTTTTTGCCTTCGTTGCATATATTCTGAAAAAATACGGAGATCCAATTGCATATACACGCAACTTGGTAAAGATATTGCTGATTTTCTTGTTCGGAGGCCTGCTCGTGTTATCCTTCGGGGCAATTGGTGGTCTCTCCGGAAGGTATCTCACGGTTGTTTATTCTCAGTTTAGGACTTCGGATCCTTTGGTGCAGTCAGTCGCGGAACAGGCGGTGCCGACCGGAAGCCAATTCTTTGCTGATTACGCAGTCATAATTCTTCTAGCTGGCTTTGGGGCTTACGTCGCCTTCAGGAGGAGGACAATAGAGTCCATATTCGCACTAGTGCTTGCGATCACCGGAGTTTACATCGCTTCCTCTTTTTCTAGGTTGATGGTGTATTCAACCATAGCCCTTGCACTCCTCGGAGCCATCGGACTCATCGAGCTCGCGGAGTCAATTCTGCGACCTACAGTTTCGAGCGTAAGCAGAAAGAGGAGTAGAATCTACGAGTCAAGGAGTGAAGTCAAGGTGGTGTTCACAGTGCTTATGATCATTCTAATAGCGATACCAATGTTTGTCCCCTTCAACACGAATTTTTCAACTCAGGGGTACCAACTGACAAGTTCAGGGTGGATGGCTAGTGCAAACGTTCCGGTAAGTTTGGCTAACGGCGGAACCGCTTTTACGCAGCAGAGCACCGACTGGCAGCAAGCATTCAGCTGGATGAGGCAATTAGGACCCAACACAACAATCATGGCTTGGTGGGATTATGGTTATTGGATGACCGTCATGGGCAACGTAACATCCCTTGCTGATAACGCAACCATCAATGAAACTCAGATCTCCCTGATCGGACAGGCGCTGGTAGACCCGCCCCAACAATCCCTGCAAGTGATGAAAAATGAGCTCCATGG
>JBOGRL010000167.1:0-2811 GCA_050749505.1 Nitrososphaerales archaeon | reverse complement strand
GTTGAAGAGTATGTTTTCAGTTGCCTCGATATCGGATTCAAGTGGAAAGATATATCCAAAGAATCCGTCTGATGTCTTGGGAGCGGTCGAGTGGAAGAACTCCGGTCGTAGCCTCGCAGAATTGGCCATAGCCGGACATGGCGATGATAGTTCAGCCTCGATTCTGATTGATGTCACAAACAGCGACTATGCAAAGGCCGAAGAAGCAAGGGAAAGGGTGCTCTCCGCTCTTGACGATGGAAAGCACCTTGTCAGTGCTAGCAAGGTCGCGCTAGCAAATTATTTTTCTGAAATCTTTGATCGCGCAAGAAAAAGGAATGTCGAAATCGGTTTCGGGGCAACAATATGCGGCGGGAGAAATGCCATCAACGTTGCAAAGAGCATCGAAAATGGAGAGATCCAATCCGCGAACGCGGTGCTGAATGCTTCCACCACTTTGATCCTCTCGATGCTTGAAGAAAATGCGTCGGTTTCATTTGAGGAAGCATGTCAAGAAGCCGCCAAAGCAGGGGTTCTTGAAAGCGATTGGAGCATAGACTTGGACGGGATAGACGCGGCGGCAAAGACTGCAATACTTGCAAACGTTTTATTTCCCGAATCTAAATTTTCGCTGAAGAACGTTACAACAAGGGGCATAAGGGATGAAAAGGCACGAGCCCTGATTCAATCAAATAGATCAAACTCAAGAGAGAAAACAAGACTCATTGCCGAAATTAAGCAGGGATCCGTGTCAGTTGAGCCCAGGACGATTCCGAGTGACTCGCCGCTTGCCGTGAAAGGACGGTTCAATGTCGTTTTACTCAACACGAAAAACCTAGGAGAGATCTCTATCCGAAACCTGGGAGGAGGAGTTGCGCTCACCTCTTCCGTAATAATTTCTGACCTAAGGAAAATTGCGAAAAAAGGAGGATTTGCATAGGCTATTCCGAGGCAAATCGTTGGATTTGGTTTCAAATCCGTTCTTTGAAACAAATTCAAATTTGCAAAACGTATACGATTCTCACAAGGAGTAATCGCGTTTGGCCTGATGATACTATAACGTTAGCTGACTTTCATCAATCCAGAGCGAGGTGAAAATAATATTGAAAGATCAAATCCCATAGATGTGGACTGGAAAAGGTCATCGGATTTCTGAATTGGTATTTTTGCACATTCAAATGGAAATTGCAGAAAATTTTTGAACAACCTGTTTCAACACAATTCGACGCCAGTATGGAGAAGAAGAACAGCGCAGGCCCGCTTTGCTTTGTGGTGCAAAAGCACAAAGCAACCACGCTTCACTACGATTTCAGATTGGAGATCGGCGGAGTGATGCCTTCTTGGTCGATCCCGAAGGGGCCCACGCTTGACAGCGCAGTCAGGAGGCTTGCAATACCTACAAGCGATCACTCTCTGGAATACCGCGAGTTCGAGGGAGTCATCCCTCGCGGAGAGTATGGTGCTGGGCCTGTGATGATCTGGGACCAAGGCACCTACAATGCGGAGCGTGAAATATCAAAGGGCGTTCGCGAAGAAGTTGTTGATAGAATCTTTGGAGATCAAGTCATGCAAAAAAGCCTGAAGGAAGGTAATGTCAAGTTCAGGCTGTACGGCAATAAATTGCGGGGTTCCTTCGCGCTGGTAAGAACCAGCGATCTGGGAAGCGTCAAGGAATCTTGGCTATTGATCAAACATCGAGACGAGTATTCTGGGAGCGGATACAACGCGAACGACTATGACTTTTCTGCAAAAACCAACCGCTCGATTGCAGAAATCATGAATGGAAGTTCGAGTGAAAGGCGTGCTTAATGCCCGAAAGGCGCGCTTCCAGGTTGGGAGACAAAAAGTGCAACAGTGTTCAGTTGCCCTAACATCCACACAGCCATCAGCAGGAGACACTCTGCTCCCTTCTTGATCTGCAGGAAAGAGCGATCTTTTATGCTGGTGCTCCCCAACCAAAACAGGGAGCGAATTGGTTTATTGGTATCGCAAAAAGAGAAGGCTATCGAATTTCGTAATCTGCATCACTCGGGACACATCTTAATCTTGCCAAATGCGTGGGATGTACCCAGCGCCCGAGTCTTCGAAGATGCCGGCTTTCCAGCCGTAGCTACATCGAGCGGAGGAGTATCAGCATCGCTTGGCTACCCGGACGGCGAAAAGATTCCACTCGACGAGATGCTAGGCGCAGTTGCAAGAATTGCAAGATCGGTTTCCGTTCCTGTTAGTGCCGACATGGAAGCCGGATTTGCTGACAGTCCTCGAGACATCGCAAAGACAACTGAGGGAGTGATCTCTGCGGGTGCAATCGGTCTGAATGTTGAAGACGCAACCAGGATGAACGACAAGCCTCTCGCCGATTTAGAAGCACAAACCCAAAAGATAAGGATGATCAGAAAGACCGCTGACTCGATGGGCATACCGATCGTGATAAACGCCAGAACGGATGCATTCCGTTTTGCGCCGGGTGACAAGCCAGGACGCGTGCAAGAAGTGATCGCAAGGGGGAATGCGTACAGGGTTGCCGGCGCTGACTGCATTTTTGCATTCGGAGTTGGCGATCCCGAAACCATATCCCAAATAGTGAAAAAAATCGACTGTCCAGTGAATATTAGGGCAGGTCACAATGCTCCGACGATACCCGAGCTTGAAAAGCTTGGAGTGGCAAGAGCAAGCGTTGCTACTGGCCCCATCTGCGCAACGCTTGGACTGTTGAAAAAAATTGCAAGCGAGCTAAAACAAAGTGGAACATACCAAAGCCTGACAAGCGAAGCTATTACGTACGAAGAGTTGAACAAACTTGCGACTCGCGCGCAGGGAGAAGGATAGAGA
>JBOGRL010000166.1:0-4074 GCA_050749505.1 Nitrososphaerales archaeon | reverse complement strand
TCGTTGAACCGGTTGGCATCAGGTGCACATCTGGAAGCATTTTCCCCGAGTTATCCGAGTATTTTGATGCATTAGAAACAGGATAAACCGCATTCATCCTGAGCAGTTTGAACACGGCGACGTTTAGGGCAAACTGGACTCCAGTCCGCATGTATTACCCGAGTATCGCTCTGGATATGTGCGATAGCGCCCAGTTCTGCTTTTCTGTGAGCTGAGCTCCCCTCACGATGTCAAATCGCTCTTCTCCTGGGAGGTATTTGATGACTCCGCTTTGCTCAGCTCGCCTCAGAGTCAACTCCGACTCTGCGCTGCAGGGCACTACTATCATATCGTGATAGCTTTCTCTTATGCGTTCGAAGTTCTTGGCAGCCTCGGGCACGTCCATCTTGTTCGCCACGATGAGCGTGGGCTTGGAAACTTCTCTCAGAGACCACGCAAACTCCCTTTTCTGGTCAGCATTCCAATGTTCCAGGTCTTCATAGAGTTTCAATTTGTTCATGGCTTCGACTACGTGATCCCTCCTCACGCCGACACCGTGGAACTGTTCGCTGATTGTCTCGGCGAATTCGGGCGTAGGAGTAGATTTCATCAGTCTTGCGATTTTGTCAAAGCTGTTCTCGAAGAGCTTCAGGTACCACATCGCAAGCTCTTCTTCGATGTCTGCAATGTCCGCGACCGGATCGCCCGCGCCGGGGCTAGTGATAGCACCATCGGCATCTATGCTTCCCGAAGCGTCCACTATGTGGAGCAGGGCATCAGACTGCGCTGCGACTGAAAGGAACTGGTTTCCCAGACCTCTTCCCTGCCAGGCTCCTTTGAGCAAACCCGGAAGATCTATGATTTCAATCGGGACAACCCTCCAGCCGTCTATGCACGCAGAGTTTTTCGGATCGTCAGATTTTAGCCCGAGTTCCCTGTGGACGCAAATGGTCGCTGCATGACCGACTCCTGAGTTTGGAGTCTTCGTCGTGAAGGGATAGTTGCTCATCTCCGCGCTCTGAGCTGTCGCAGAATTAAAAAAAGTCGTCTTGCCGGTGTTTGTTTTTCCTATCAGACCGATCCTGACTGCTGGCAAACCCCTGTTCATCCGAAGCTTGTTCTTACCTGCGTGTCATAAAAATGATTAGCTACAAGTCGATCAAGAGTTGGCCAACACGTTTAATTGGCAAATCAAATCAGAACTGCGCCGCATGCTTGAGAGTTTTTTCCCGTCTTTTTTTCTGCAAGGTGGTAATTGATTGAGAGAAAAGCTGGTTACGGTTCGCTCGGGGAAAAAGCTCTCCGTAAGGTACAAGGACGGGATAGTAATTGAAGCACCCTCGTTCAGTTTGGCTCTTGACCCCAAGCGAGCCTCAAGGTGCGAGTATACCTTCGTATCCCACGCGCACATTGACCATATACACTCACCCGACGGCAAGTCAAGGCTGATTGCAAGCAAGGAAACAGTTGCTTTGGCCAAGGCGCGCGGCTATAATCTTGAATCTGCTGCAATTGAAGCCTCTGGCGTTGCTTTGAGCGATGCCGGGCACATCTTGGGCTCGCGCGCGATTCTGGTCGAGGACAGCGTGTTCTACACGGGTGACTTTTCTAGGCGAGATAGGGGTTTCCTGAGGGGTTCACCCGGGGTAAAGTGCGACACCCTAATCATGGAGACGACCTACGGAGCTCCTTCGTATGTGTTCAGCGGAACTGAAAGCATTGTTGCCAAAGTTAGCAAGATAATCGCCGATTGCTTCGATCGCTGCCGTCCAGTTGTGCTCACAGGCTATGCACTAGGCAAGGCGCAGATGATCACGTACTTGTTCAGAAACTGGGAGCCGATTTACCTTCACGAATCAGTTCACAGGATGAACGAGGCCCATCTAGACCTGGGCGTCGACATCCCTCGCTGCAAAACGCAGTCCATCGGAAGCGGTTCCTCTTCTTCAAACGAGTTACTAGAAAGAAAGCCATGGATTATGGTGTCACCATCCGCGAGCGGTCGTTCCGCATTGATAAAATCGGTCAGAGAAAGATACGGCGCCATCGTCATTGCATTCACCGGCTGGGCAGTCGAACCCAACTATAAGCGTGCGATGGGAGTAGACTACGCGTTCGATTTGAGCGACCACTGTGATTTTAATGAACTCGTCGCTCTTGCGAAATACTGCAACCCTTCGAAAATCTACACTGTTCATGGTTTCGCTTCAGAATTTGCAGAGCATCTCCGGTATCTTGGGTTTGATGCAGATCCGCTCGAAAGAAGCGGCCAGAGCACTCTTTCAAGTTATAGTTAGGGCACATACCCCCGAGAAACTTTGATTCGAGCGCCGATTAGAGCTTTCTCAGTCATCCGACCTTCCGAAGTGAATGTTTCTCACTAGCAATATCATACCAATGATTATGATTAGACCCGATGTGGACTCCCAGATTGGCAGCGGTGCAACAAACCACGTCGAATAGAAGTTTCCGGCGTTTCTGATTATAACTGCGGCGTTCAGGAATAGAATCGGAAGAAGGCTCAGGTGCTGTTTCGGCGCCTTCTTGCTGAGTACGCCGGGCAAGAGTACTGGCCCGTATGCTGTTATGGCCGAGCCTATGAAGCCGATCGCAAGAGAATGAATGAAGGAATCCTTGATCCCTGAACCTGCGATCCCAAAAATCAGCCAGGAGATGCCCAGGACGCAGCTAAAGAGCAACCAGAGAATCGAAGATGAAATGCAGATGTCGCTGTAATTTGAAATCGTGTTGTGGGAGGCGACGTTGGGACGCCCGCTTGTTACTGGCAGAAGTATCCGGGATTTTTTCCTGCCCTCGAAGATTCGAATCGTGATCGCAAAGCACAGGGCGCTGGCGAAAAATGCAACGCATGCTATCGGGAGGAGAAAACCCGCCCCCTTGAATGTGCTGAGAAAAGAAAGAGCTATCGAAAACGCTTGCAGCGCGGCAGTAATCTTTGCAAAATTCTTTCTGTATTTTGTCATGCGGAACGCGACTGTCCGCATTTCGACGCCAAATATCATCGAGCCGACGAAACCCACCAGGCTGAGGTAGATGAATCCCGGAGAAAAGAGGCCTCCCTTCATATTTTCAAGCAGCGCGGGAAACGCCGCGTAAACAAAGAAAACAACAGAGATGAGGACGAAAGATATTGCAGCCATTGAAAGGAACGGTTCAGCCTCGCCGAGGAGCTTGCTGGGTCTACCCAAGACCTGGATGATCTGAAAGCAGAAAAATAATGACGCAATCAGAATCAAAACAGAAAATATCAGGAAAAGTGATAGGTAATAAGTCCCGCCCCCAAGCACTGCTATGATACCCAGGATGTTTGCAATCGTAATCAAAGAAAATGGAAAGTATGCGATTTTTGGGTTGGGAAGTCTTGTCGACTTGAAAAGCGGGATGATTGAATATCCAACTCCACATACGAACTCAGAAAGGAATCCAAAGATCTGGAGATACGGGTGATCTGAGAAAAGACCTAGGCTGAAGGGAATCCTGATTCCACTCATCTTCGCTAGCATGAGTGCTCCGAGAATGCTCGCGAGGAAGGCAAAGATACTGCCGACGGCTATGAAGAGGAGAGTGAGTTTTCTCTCTGGCCGTTCGGAATCCTGTGCTTGGGTCGTCATGGACACTTTTTCACTTCTTATAGTAGTTATTCTTGCTGATGTGCAGAGGATTGATCAAAAATCAAGTGCGAGCCCTAAACCATGCCTGTTAGCACGACTCAAATCCGATTATCCAACGGCTTTCTCTGTTTTCTTGATTTGATCAATTCTACCGATAACGCCCATTCTCAAAATTTCTGCGGTATGGATGATCTGGATCAATCCACGACAACAACTGCTGGCTGGCTGGATCGTATTCTCTCATGCAGAGGTGTTCATTCAAGGTACCTCAAAGCAAGAGTGTGGTCTCCACCTTCAAAGAACTGCAGTCGCTTTTTTGCACGAATTTTCACACTTGCATCTCAGATTTTGCTATGACAGATCACTACCGCGTTTTGAAAGTACACAGAATCAATTCTATGCATCGGGGTAATTTCTTGCACAAGAGATGATAGCTTTCAGTGTTCTTGGGGCGCTCCTTGCT
>JBOGRL010000165.1:0-5416 GCA_050749505.1 Nitrososphaerales archaeon | reverse complement strand
CTATATGGTAGCTCATTTCGTATCTAGATTGCCAATAACTTAGTTGCGTTATCTACAAATATCTTTTCAAGATCTTCTTTCGGCAGATTCAAACGAAGTATTGCTTCTGGATATGTGGCCAGCCTTCGCGTGCCCCCATCTGAGCCAAATGGATAGTCCGTTCCAAAAACAATTCTTTCAACACCGAAAACTTCGCAACCGGTTCTTATCGCCGACAAGCTGCCGCCGATAGCAGTATCATAATAAAACACCTTGTAAAAGTCTATGGCGCGGCGACCTCTGATTCCTCCGAGAGCTTGATCAACTTGCTCCTTTGCGAGTAATATATCATCAGGGTAAGCTGCCATCTTGTTGCTGTAAGATTCGCTTATTCTACCTTCAAGGAAAGGAATAGTACCGCCCAGGTGATGCGCTAGAACTCTAAGGCGTGGGTGTCTGCTCATGACACCCGAAAATAACAAACGCGAAAAAATCAAAGTAGTTTCAAACGGCCATCCGAAGACATGCATCAAATCAAATTCACCTTCGTACGTCCTAGAAGTGTTCGAAACAGCATCTGCCGGGTGGATGTAGACCGCAGCGTCGAGCCTCTCTGCCTCCGCCCAGAACGCTTCAAACCGATCTATTGGTTTGCCGCGAACATTGGACAAGACCTCAAACCCCTTCAATCCAAGGTCTCTTATTGCTCGCCGCATTTCCTCTATTCCGCTTTCTTCCAGAGAGCTTAGTGGAACTGTGCCGAGCGTATATATTCGCCCCTTGGATTCCTTCATGGCGCGCGCCATTTCGTTGTTTGAAACGCGGCAGAGCTCAATCTGCGATTCATCATCAAGTTGACCGAATTTGTTAGGATCAAGCGTGTGCTGTGGCGCTGATACCTCGTAGTCAATCCCATACTTGTCCAAGTGTTCAATCCTTCGATCTAGATCAGACAAATGTGGATGCCTTGCACAGGCAGAAAGAAATACAGAAACCTCGCTCCTGACTTGTTCATCCGAAACTTTGGCAAGCATATCCAAATACTGTTTCGGAACGAAATGAGTGTATGCATCGATTATTGTCATGATTTTGGGCCTTTAGAGAAAGCGTTCTGAACTTTTTGATTCTTCTTCAATTCGTAGACAGATTGGGGCACCTTGTAACTATTTGATCAAATTAAGTGCTCATCGTCAGTACAAAAAAGTCACTTGGCGTCGATTATCGAGCAACCACCGATTTCAAGCAAGCACGATGAATCTTTTCATGTGTAAATGGCGGATCAAGAGAGTTTGTCTTCAGAGGCGAGAGTGCATCGTCAATGGCATTGGCAACCGCGGGAGTCATCGCGATCGTGCCCGCCTCTCCCACGGATTTGAACCCTCCCTTTACAAATGGAGATGGTGTCACCAGATGGCCGATCTTCATTTCTGGCGAGAAGGGCGCTGTCGGGATCAGATAATCCATAAGAGTAGAATTCATTATCTGACCATCTTTATCATAGCACACTTCCTCCAACATGGCACTGCCCACGCCTTGAGCCGCGGCGCCCTGAAGTTGCGACTCGACGATCAATGGATTTGCCACGCTGCCCGAATCATCGATCATTGCAATTTCGCCAAACGTGACGGAGCCGGTTTCAGGATCCACAAATAGGGTCACCGCGCACGCACAATAACCGAATGTCGGATACAATGAGAAACTTCCTAGTTCGTCTGGAAGATATCTAACATTATTCGTTGCGATGTATTGAACAACTTCCAGCCCCGGCTCGAAGTTGGGCGGTAACAGGTAGGGCTGAGTATAAATCTTCCAAACAAGCTCCTTGAAGCTAATTCCTTTCGCGTTTTCAAGCTTTGAATACGCACGTCCGTCATTGAATTCAATGTCTTGAACGGGAACCCGTAGCAAAGCTGATGCGGCGATAGTCAGCTTGTTCCTGAGAACTTGCGCTGCAGTCATCGCTGCAGGAATCCCCTTGACGCTTGTCCTATCGCTCCAAGCGCCCAGGCCATACGGACAAAGATCTGTGTCTCCCTCAATCACTCGAATTTGCGCTTCATCAACACTCAGCTGATCTGCAACCGCCTGCGCAATTGCAGTCTCATGACTCTGTCCCTGAGATGAGACTCCGGACAGGGCGGTAATGCTTCCGTCCGGCGCTATCTTGAGATGCGCTGCTTCATACCCTGACTGTAAAGAGTTTGGGTTGACCGAGCCTCCAGGAGCGAGAGAAACACTGAGACCTATACCCATGAGCCTTCCAGTTTCTCTCTCACGGCGCTGAATCCTTCTCTTCTCGTCATACCTGATTGCATCCAATAGCATTTTGAGGCATCTCTCATAATCTCCGCTGTCATACCTTTGACCGGTTGCGGAAACGTAAGGAAAATCGTTTTTTCCAATAAAGTTTCTAAATCTCACAACGGCTGGGTCCAAGCCGAGCTCCCTAGCTATGGCATCGATCGTGCGCTCTATGACGAAGCTCGCTTCGGCCTTTCCGAAGCCGCGGTATGCTGTGTATGGGGCCTTGTTAGTAACAACGCAAGCAAGATCGCCGTGGTAGTTTCTGATATCGTAACATCCAGGCAAAAACAACGCGGTATTAAGAATCGATTTCGTACCGGGGGTCGCGTAATACGCGCCGTGGTTTGCAATAACCCGCGCCTTCAGAGCGAGGATCTTTCCCATCAAATCAACGCCGGCAGTGATGTCGTGTAGCTGTTCCCTCGCTTGGAATGTCGATATGCTCTCTGTTCTAGTCTCCGTCCACTTGACGGGGTAACCTGATCTGAGAGCAAACAGCGCAGACACTATCGTTTCAATGAAAGGACTATTTTTCAGGCCAAAGGCGCCCCCAACGTCTCTTGCAATCACGCGTATTCTGTTTTCCGCTATCCGAAGAGTCCTGGCCATGATGGATCGCTGGACGTGCGGACTCTGCGTAGAGCACCACACGGTCAATACATCTTTTCCCTTGTCATAATAGGCAGAACAGCATCTGGGCTCCATTGATACTATTGTCTGCCGAGGGATGGAAAATTTTCTGCGAACAATCCTTGGAGCTTTGCTGATGACGCTATCGACCTCTCCCTCGTCGATTTTCAATGTATATATGATATTGTTCTTCCAGTTTTCGTAAATCAAGGGGGTTTCAGCGGCCATTGCAAGTTCAGGGTCTATAACGGCCCTTAATGGTTCGTAATCGATCTCTATGGCATCAAGTGCGTCCTCGGCAATAGATCTCGAACTGCAGAGAACTGCGAGAATTGGCTCCCCCACGTACGTAACCTTGTTATCTGCGAAACCATAGTACGTCATCGGCATTATTGATTGTCCGCCTGGAACCACTGTGAATGGCGATCCAACCACGGGCTCAACTAGACGTTTCAGGTCCGCGCAGGTGAGAATATCCACAACGCCGGGCATAGAGTTAGCCTTGCTCGTATCAATGCTCACGATCTTGGCATGCGGTTGCGTACTCCTGACAAAGGCTACGAAATTAGGAGCATTTAGGGCAACGTCATCAGTATATTCCGCTATACCGCGAATAAAATGCTCATCCTCCCTACACCTGACGGGTGAGCCAAGATAAGCGCGCTTAAGCTGTAGAGCTTGCAATTTTACCGTCTGCAATCATTACTTGCAATTTAAGCATTGTTTAATTTTGGGAGAAAGAAATGCTTAGGATACTGCATGCAAATTTCCGTGGTGCTGGAGCGAGGTCTCCTTCGGGATTGCTACAAGCCGGAAAAAGGATAATTTTGAAAAAAAGCCAATACAGTGCAATTTTTGAATTCGGCACTAAAGTAAGGGATGTAGTCCGTCGCTCAACCCATCGGAATGGAAAGAAAGGAGAGAAGAAAAAAGACTTTTTGATCCCACGACTGGCCTAACCTTGTGACATACGTGGTTTGTGTTTGTGTTTGAGTATAGTTCCTACAGATCATCACTGTCTGTTACCAGCTAACCTGATCCAATCCAGGCACTCTTACCTTTTCAAACGCGCCTCTATCGGCGGATAGTGGAATAGTACAGTCAAACCCGAGTTTGGAGGTGTGTCTTTTTATTGGAGCGGAAGGATCTAACGGCGCTCCCACCATTACCGGGAAGACGTGTAAATTCTTGTGTGGTTGCATGCGTGTCTGGAATGCCCATTCAACGTCTCTGGGGTCATAGATATTCACATCTTCATCAAACACGTAGCAGAACTTTGCCCGAAGGAGTCCAAAGACAGTCGATATGATGTTGTACGGTTCGCCTTCGTGCCTTTTCTTTATCGAGACCAACGCAGCAAATATCCCGCTCATGTTAACACTCTTGACTTCCGGACACGCGGTAGAAGCAGCCCGGTGAAGTGATTCAAGCGTGGACGGGAGGGTCATGTTGGTATTTTCCGAAGGAGGAACACCGGTGTTTATTGTGTGCATTATTGGATCCCTTCGCATGGTTATCGCAGTCACCTCAATCGTGGGCGAGCTGGTCGTTCCGCTGTAGCATCCCGTGTACTCGCCGAAAGGGCCTTCTAGTTCTCTGGAGTCAGGAAGGATTCTCCCTTCTATCACGATCTCTGCGTGTCTGGGGACTTCCAGATCTACTACTGTTTCGCACTTTACTAATTCTACAGCTGATTTTCTGAGTCCTCCCGCGATTGAAACCTTGTCGACTGTGTGCGGGACTCCAGCTTGAGACGCGAAGTCTATCGTGGGATCGTTACCAATCACCACCGCAACGTCCAAGGATTTTTTCTTGTCTTCAGCTTTCAGGAAGGCCCTTCCAATTCTCCTCTCTGCCGGCCCCCAGAAAGCAAGCTTGTTTCTTCCTCTCACCTGGAGTCGGTGTATTCCTACCAGTCTAACACCACTCTCCGGATCTTTTGAAATTTCGACAGCGGAGATTATGTATCTTCCTGCATCCTTTTCGCTGTGTTGTGCTATTGGTATCTTTCCGAGATCAATTTTTTCGCCCTTGATTATGACTTCTTTGCACTCTCCGTCTGACATTATCTTGGGGTCTATCGGATGCAAAATGCCCTCCCTGTACCTTGACATGATCTGGGACTCGTCTTTACATTCAAGCGCAAACGCTACCCTCTTTCTCGTGGCGTACAGTCCGCCTGAATATCTCCAATTTTCAAAACCCTTCACCTTTTCAAACAGGAAAGCGGGCCCGTTTACGTTGGAGGTCTTCCTTATGTAGGCTGAAACTTCAAATTGCGGATCGACCTCCTTTTTGATCCGGATCAGTTCTCGAGCGTCCTCCAGTTTTTCCAGAAAGTCTCTAAAATCACGGTACATGATGTTCTCGCCAATTTTCGAAATATTTAATGTTTCAGAGAAAGCAAAAATCGTCGTCTGACGCGGTCTTTGCAAGTGATGAATCGAATTCTTGCGACTCTGGAGCCTCGGCCCGACAGGTGTACAATTATGATATTATATCC
>JBOGRL010000164.1:0-3535 GCA_050749505.1 Nitrososphaerales archaeon | reverse complement strand
AACAACAGCAACTTGAATACCCGGGACCAGCTCTTCGGTTCTTACACGACAGAATCACTCAGTCAGAGCTAGGGTGTGGAGATTTCTTTCGCATTTTTGATCAGTCCAAAGTTTTCCCGGTTTCTTGGGCCTCCTTTGAGGCAAGCCAGGTATTTGCTTCTCTCAGTACGTTTCTTGCGTTTTCAAACGTCAAACGACGGAGAGATTGCTCGAAATTCAGCCAGTCGTATCCAGAGTGTTCAAACGAGATCCTTATCTTGTTTTCGCTGGATTTCGCAAAGAAGAATATGACTCTTTTGTGAGCAAGCCCATCCTGTCTTCGATAGTGATAATCGATGGGCTTTCGAAAATTGGAAATGAACGTGTCGACTTTGAGACCAGTTTCCTCGAATATCTCCCGCTTTGCGGCCTGCTCCTCCGTCTCTCCCTTCTCCACGGCTCCTTTGGGAAAGTCCCAATGGCCCGCTGGATAGTGAAGAACCAGATATTCGCGGATGCCCTTGGTTGGATTGTCGTGGAAGATGACAGCTCCTGCTGATATCTCCTCGATCATTTGGTATCGGTCTGGATTTAGGAGCAACCGTGTCACCGCTCGATATAAAAAAGATTCGAAAATGAAAACATAAAGCCAAACGCTTTAATTTCGAGTAAGAACATCGTGCGTCGCAAAGCAGTGAGACTTCGATTCTTGCGTCAAGAAGCACAAGAATTAAGACAGTAAACAAGTGTGGGAGTGTTTGGAAATGGCAAAGGTAAAGATCGCAATTGCAGGCGTAGGAAACTGCGCGTCCGCGCTCATTCAGGGCATTCATTACTACTCCAATAGAAGTACCATTGGTGAAGAAGTAGTTGGACTGACGCAGTATGACCTTGCCGGGATGACCCCGGGTGATATAGAAGTCGTCGCAGCTTTTGACGTAAATGAAAAAAAGGTAGGAAAAGACCTTTCGCAAGCTATTTTTGCGAAGCCTAACAATACAGTAAAGATCTTCGACGTCCCAATATTGGGGGTCAAGGTTCAGAAGGCCCCTACTCTAGACGGAATTGGCAAGTACCTGAGACCAGTTGTCAAGGTCTCTTCGGAGCCTGATGTTCCCTCAGTCTCTCAGGCACTGAAGGATGCTGGCGCCGACATTTTGGTGAATTACCTCCCGGTTGGTAGCACAAGGGCAGTTGAATTCTATGCTGGAGAAGCGATCAGAGCAAACGTTCCTTTCATCAATGCGATGCCAGTCTTCATAGCTTCCGATGCTTCTTGGCAATCCAAGTTCACCAAAGCGGGTCTTCCAACGGCTGGCGACGACGTAATGAGCCAACTGGGGGCGACCGTCCTTCACAAGACTATCGTGAAGCTCTGCGTTGACAGAGGAGTAAAAGTCGATGAGACTTACCAGCTCAACATTGGCGGTGACGCAGATTTCCTCAACATGCTGGAGGAATCAAGGCTCGTGGATAAGAGGATAAGCAAGACAAGCGCAGTTAGGGCCATGTCTCCCTACGAGGTCCCGACAAGGATCGGTCCGAGCGATTACGTTCCTTTTCTTGATAATGACAAAGTGTGTTACGTCTGGCTCAAGGGCAGATACTTTGGAAATATTCCACTTACCATTGATCTCAAGCTGCACGTCATAGACGCGTACGACAGTGCGGGTGTGATGGTCGATGCGATCAGGGGAACCAAGATCGGGCTGGATAGAGGCGTGGCCGGCCCGCTGGAGAGCATCTCCGCATACTGCTTCAAACATCCACCGGTACAGATGCCGTACAACGAAGCAAAACATGCATTTTTGGAGTTCGTTCAGGGAAAGAGAGAACGCTAATCTCCAGTTTTTGCAGGAGGTGCGGCCTCAATCCAGAGGAACTCAAAATAGTTCTTTGCAAACGAGGCTAAACCTGCGTGGTCTGACCAGATCGAGAGCGATTCTCTGCTCTCAGAGCTCCTTCCTAGCAGTAGCACGACTTCATTCGCATCGACGATAACTCCGCCGCCGAACATGTTTTCCTTGAACCTTGCCTCTGCCAGGGAGGAAATCTTGGAAAGTGATTTCTCGGTGATCTCGCCGCTCATCAGAATCCTGACGTTCACTCCTGAGGATTTCACTTTGGTAAGAGCTGGAATAATCAGTTCAATAACTGCATTCAGCGCAGACGGTATGACTACGAGGAGCTCCTTTTCGCATCTGTCTATCGACTCGCTGACCTTTGCGAGAATGTTGTAATCGCCGCGAATAATCCAAATGTCTGGCCTTTCCTGGATTTCCTTTTGCTCATATAGAGGCATCAACTCGCTCAAAAGATGATCTTCGTTTGACTTGAGCTCAGCTTCCATCCTTAGACGTAGCGCCTGAAGTGCGGTCGAAGGAGATTTGGGGAAATACTTTGTCGGTCTGCTGTGCTGCGATTCGACCCATCCCTTCCGCTCCAGATTGCTCAAGACCTCATATATCTTCGAAACCGGTATGTCGGAATCTTTGCTGACCTCGCTAGCTTGGACGCTCGGATGGGAGAGCAGGCTCACATAGGCTTTGATCTCATAGTCGGTCAGACCCAGGTCTTGCAGAATTCGCCTGGTCTTTTCGCTTACCACGGAGGGAACAGCCAATTCAAGATGACCGCGAGTCATTTTCGGGTGAGATCATTTTTTTTGAATTGACCGGATTCTCATTTTACGGGTTTTTGGTTAGTTTTCTAACGTAAAAAAGAGTCCCCACAACGATTGCAAGCCCGATCACGATTGGGATTGCATATCGCAGACTGATATCGTCGCCGATACTCAGGCCCATCGAGCCTGCAATCCCGCTTATTTCGTGCCCTTGGTACTCAAATGTCAGTTTGGCGTTCCCGAGCGAATAGCCATAGGGCTGGCTGGTAGTGACTGTGAAAGCATGCGTAAAATTGGCGTTCGGCGCTAGGGAGGGAATCGTGAAGCTTGCGCTTTCGCCTCTCGCGATACTGAGTCCCTTGGGCAGATTAAGCGTGTAAGCAATGTTGCTGATTGTCACATTTGCCGGGTTTGTCAGGGTCACTGTTATCTGAATGTCGTGACCTTCCTCTAGCTTTGCAGCAGAGTAGGTGATGTTTGCTTCCGGCAGATGGAAAATTGTGATCTTGACCGTGCTGCTGGGTGCCGTCTGGTTTGTTCCTGCAAAAATGAAACTCGCGGAGGAAGTGGAGGAATCGTAAACGCCCGGCGAACCACTCAGACTAGCGTTGACAATCGCATTTAGTTTTTGTCCAGCACCTAATACTGGTTGAGAACTAGAGTTGGACGATCTAAAAATCTGAAGAAAAGGATCGAAGCTATTGTTGAGAGTCACTTGGTAAATCGGTAGCGTGCCCTGGTTTGTTATCCCGATCGCAACTGTGACGTTCGAGCCCTGAAAACCCTGATTTGGAGTGAAAACTTTGGTCGAAACCACCCCCAGCGGGAGCCCGGCGCCAGCGCTATAATGGACTACTGTCTGGTTATTCCATAGAATCGAAACATTTGCCGGCATGAAGACGTAATTGTCGTTAGGATTGCTTACGTTCAACG
>JBOGRL010000163.1:0-2090 GCA_050749505.1 Nitrososphaerales archaeon | reverse complement strand
CTGTAGAGATGCACCCGAGGATAGTTCAAAAGAAAGCTCAAAAAAACAACAATCACCTAGTTTGCCTTCTTCGTTGTAATTGTCACATAAAAGTGTAAATCGGCACTAGTTGATGGTTTCAGAGTCAGTTGTGATCCAAGTTTCGTATGGGAAAGGGAAAAACATGACTCTAAATATTCTTGCGAACTGCGATGAAAGTGTCGGATTATTGGTCAGTTTTCGTCTACGTTTTTTCTTAAAAACCCGTCGCCCTGCTCATTCCACCTTTGAAGCATTTTCGGATGGATATGATAGCTTACCACCTTCAAACTTTGCCCATGGTGTCAGAGAATGAGGATGAGACTTTGATTCAGTAAAAATATCAATTATTTGAAACCCTCTGACAATCAAAGCATCGCTAACCAACGATCTATGGCACCGCCACGGAACTGCCTCGGCGCACATTATTACCACCGTCTTGTCTTTGGCAATTTTCATTAGTTTTGATAGCCCCGCTTCAAATTCTTCACTCTGCATGTAATCTGCGTAACCTCGAAAGGAAGGATTCCTCCAACCAGTGTTCGAAGAGTCTTTGTTCGGCTTTCGCAAGCCACCTAGCTCCTTGATGTGAGTGTATTCTATGCCTACAGTTTCAAGTGATTCTCTCAGGTTGTCAGAATTGAACTGAGGGTTTCTCCTCGACCCCGGCATGATGCGAATATCTGAAACGATTTGTATGTTGTACCTCTTGAGAATCGTCTTGAATTCGTCAACCGGTCTTGTTGAATGACCAATCGTGAAAATTACTTTTCCAGGCAAGGCCAGAGGATCGTCGTCCCGGGTTAGCCTACGGATCTGAGCAACGCGCCATCAACTGGAAGCATGGCACCGCTTACGTATGAGGATAATTCACTTCCCAGAAAGACAAATGATTTCGCAATTTCTTGGGTCGAACCGACGCGTCCGAGCGGAACCTGAGCTTCTAGATCTTTTAGAGCCTGTTTCTCTGAAACCCCTTTCTTCTTTGCAGTGTAGCCTACAATCGCATCGATTCTGGCTGTCTTGATGTAACCAGGCATGATTCCATTTACTCTGATCCCTTTTGGTCCTAGCTCTCTTGCGAGCGTCCTGACCAGTCCGTAGATTGCAATCCTACAAACGTTTGAAAGTGCGAGGTTTGGGTTCGGCTCCCTTATCGCGGAAGACGAGGATAAAACCATCCTTCCCTTGGTGTTATTCTGGATCATAACTTCGGCAACTTTGCGCGCAAGGTACGTAGGACTGATTGTCAGCAACTTGGCCGCTTCTTCCCACTCTTCGTACCGCTTTTCCATGATCGTCCCGCGCGCGGGCGAGCCGGTAGAATAGGCGAGGGCATCTATTCCTCCGAGAAGCTCAGAAGTTTTTGAAACAATTTTCTCTATTCCTGATTTTTCTGATAGATCCGCCGCTACGGCGTAGACCTCGCCAAAACTGGCCAGTTTTGCTCTGGCACTCTCTATTCTTTGTTCATTAGAGGAATTGATGACTACTCTCGCCCCTTCTTCGAGGAAAGCTTGCGCGACTCCATAGCCTATTCCCTGGCTTGCGGCAGTTACCAGAATTCGGTGTTCTTTGAGACCACTCGTTAGCGGCATGATCTTTACGAGGTAGGCCGGAATCTTAATACATTTAGGGAGAACGTCGCAGCCTGCGTCTGAAACGATTTTTTTGCTAAAAGAACCCAGAATTCGCTATATCAGTCTGAGGTGGTTTGGTGTTATCGATTCGTGTATTTTGGTCAATTGAATCAATGCCTTGGAACATTTGAAGGATAGAAGGCCGCAATTTTAAAGGGCTGCCTTAATGACTAGCATTTTTTGTAGAAGATAAGGGCCGGAGAACCAACATGTCGAAAATGATCAAGTTGGCTTTTTACGCTTTTTAAAATCATAATAGTAGGGGTAACGCTATAGAGAAAATAACAACCCGAAAAGAGGATCGTTTTTCCAATTGTTTTTGCATTGCTGTTATTGCAGATAACGGCATTGCTACCTTGCCTCAATCGTAGGAAGACTGCTGGCGCCGAAATACGAACTCACGAGATCTGCTTTATTTCGAAGAGACCTGAC
>JBOGRL010000162.1:0-3804 GCA_050749505.1 Nitrososphaerales archaeon | reverse complement strand
GAGTAACGGGTCTCTTGGTTCCCGAAGGGAACGCTGGCCTGCTTTCCCAGGCTCTTGAAAGCCTGCTTTCTAACCCTGATCTGGCTGGGAAACTCGGTGAGAACGCGAGAAACATGGTACTGGCTGAATTTACGTGGGATCACTCAACCAAGCAACTCGTCTCAATGCTCAAATCCGACCGCTAGCGAGGATTTGATGTGAATTTCAAATTCACATCCATGAGTTTGGGCTTCGCACGGGATATATATGCTCCTATGCACAGTCACCGCATCGGTAAAAATAATGAAAGCCAAGGTTGCACTCCTATCTACAGTAATGGTAGCTTTGTTCGCAGTCACTATGATCCCTTCAGTAGTGGCATACTCTGGACAGATAGTCTGTCTGACGCCTGCTTCGTGCGCCAGTAATCAGACATTGAGTCTGAACGGCCCGGGTACCACAGCCACTGCCACATTCAAGTTGACATCCAACGCCCCGTCTGGCACAACGATAAACTATTACGTTTGCCCTCAGACTGCGGCCACTTGCAGTTCGAATGTCGGAACTGACAATGGTTGGTCTTGGACATTCACTCCAGCCAGTGGAACGACAGGTGCGGGTGGGACCGAGACTGGATTGTCTCTATCAGTGACCGCTCCATCGACAGTCACTCCTACCGACCAGACTGAGACGCTGACTATCTACGCATGCTCACAAACTGGCACCACACAGACATGTGCCTCTGTACTTCAGCAAGTAGCATCGCTGTCAGTCACTGCCACAGTTCCACAGTTCGGCTTGGGCTTGGGATTGACCTTGGTAATTGGCCTCTTCGGCTTGCTCTTCATGGTGAGAAGGAAAGGGGGTTTCTCCCTACCTTCAACGCCTATGATTTAGGCTAGCAAAGTTCTTCGTTCGCCTTGATTTTTCTCAAGGCGGATGAAGTAATCCAAGTCAGCACTAAAATCTTGGCACTAAGTAAAGCAAGTCCTACACTGAGCCTGCCTGCCTTCGGGCGGGTGTGGCTCTAACCGTTTTTTCAATTTTTTTGTCTTTATACTTCATGCAGGCCACGCCTGCTGATCATGGGATCGAGTTATAATTAATGTCTCACTGGAATTGCCTCTGAGCAGCTCAGGCATTCTCAAAAATAAGAAAATCTAGCCGCGTTTTTCTCTTTCGAATCCAAGATTGCCTTTTTTCAAGAAAGAACAACCATCCAGTTGCCCTTCAGCAATCAGAGATTAATTACAAAGTCCGTCAAAGTTTGCCGAACGTTCGCATGATCAAGACGGTGTAACCATTGAAAAAAAGCGTGGGGGTTTAGGTCTAAACCCTGAAATGGATGGATTCGGACCCGGAGACCTGCTGTCCGGTCGAGTTGTTGACGACGTAGAACGTGACCAGGTAATCACCCGGCGAGAGATTTAATCCGAGCTGAAGCGAAAGACTCATCGTGCCATTCGCAATTATGTTGAACAGGGGACTCCCAATCTGCTTCATCGTACCAGTACTCGTGAGTATGACATGCTCATAGACACTCAAACTCTCATTGAGGGTATTACTGTAGGTCACGTTGAGGAAAGCTTGTCCATTCACAAGGTACACTGACGGAGCTCCCCGGAGGACAAAAGGCGTGCTCTGAGTGGAACTGGCGCTCACGTTCACGCTCGTTTGAGAAGATCCGCTGGATGTTACGCTGGTCGATGCCGTTGATCCGGTTGACCGGGAAGTCGAAGCCGTTGTTGTTGCTACAAAGAACTCCGTAGTCCCGCCTTCAGTTGATACTATCTCGGGCTGGGTGATTGTGATGGTCGTTGTCGGGACTATGCGCGTGCTCGTAGAAGGAATAGTCTCGATTGCGGTGGTAGTAGGGTGGACGATGTTGTGCACCACACTGTGAACTTGAGGTACGTACTTGTAGCTGCCGTATCCGGCAAGGAGTGCAATTGAAATGACAATCAACACCACGATCACAAGCGAGCCGGTAGTCAGGGCCCGACTCTTGAAAGACCCTCGAGTTTGCTTTCCGTTCATAGTTCCAAGTTTTAGAGTAGAAATCATCGACTATTATTGTTTGACGCGCTAAAAGCCAAAGCAAACACGAAACCCCTTGGCCGAGGCATATTGCTTTGATCTAGGTCAGTTGCAGCGCCCACAGGCCAATTATTCTCCAGTATCGGACAACATGGAAAAGAAAGACAATTTCCTGCGTTCCCATCTCTAACCTTTTATGCCAAGAATTGTTCGTGTTGGAATGAGATCATTTACTTGCAAATCAGCCGCAGCAATGCATTCCTTCTCGCTCTGATAGCTGCGTTCGTCGCACCTGTCGCCATTCCGAGAATGGGCATCGATTACGCCTACTTTTTCATAATGGTGCTGGTGCTGTTCGCGTGGTTTACGATCAAGTGGTCGAGCGTGAAGTCAATCGCAAGAAAAGGCAGCGCCCCGGAAATAATTCTGGGCATTGCGATTGTCGCAGCAGACTATATTCAGAATTTTGTCTTTGGCTCGCGGCTGGGGCTGCTGGACATGCTGTTCATCTTCTGCGGAGTCATCGTCGCATTCTACGGCATCAGATCGTTCAAGCTTTTCTGGGTGCCGACAACTTATGGCATTGTTTTACTCCTGGGTTACCAGGTCGAAGCGGTAGTACCAAACTTTGTTGCGCTGCAAAACTGGATGGCAAACGTCATGGCCATATCCATGCGCGGCTTGGGCGTCAGCGCGATAGTCTCGGGACACATCGTCTACCTGAGCTCTAACTCGACCGTACTCGGACTTAACGTCGAGGGCGACTGCACCGGAGTCCAGGGGATACTCGCGTTCGGAATGCTGTCCACGATGGCGGTGCTCGACATCAAGGCAAAAGTTTCCAGGCTGATCCCGCTGTTCGTCATCGGTTTTGTCGGGGCGTTCTTGATAAACATCGTAAGATTGTTCGGGGTGTTCCTCACGTTTGAATACCTGGGGATTTCGTTGGGAACTGACGTACACGTCTACCTGGGCTACCTGCTTTTCATAGTCTGGGTGATGGTGTTTTGGAGCCTCGCATTCAGGTACCTGATGCCAAAGACTCACGCGGGCGGATTCGCGCCGGGCTCGACTACTACGTCGCTGCCGGTGACGAAACCTCCTTCTTCGCCGCTCTAGCTCCTCAAAGTGCGGTTCAAGAAAAGAATTAATCTCGGACTGATGATGATGATGATGACGGGCTCGCTTCCCCGTGTCGGGTTATTGCAGTGATATCGCAACACGCAGAAAAAATGTTGGGGGTTCTAGATTATCTGATCGGAGTCGGGGTAACCGCGCATCGCATTCTGGTCGAAAGCTCGGCCATCACAGCAGCGGGTTTCGTGTCGCGTTGCTGCCACCGACGAATTTTGATCGAATAGAAAAATCATGCTGGAATCAATTGATTGACCAGCTAGTCAATCAGTCAATCAATCAATCAATTTAATGAGCCGTTATAACTCTACAATTGACATACAATTCTTGTAATGAATCAATTGTTTTCATGCAAAAAGTCATTGAAATCAAGAGGAGACCCCCCTAGGGGGAGGGGTGACGGCAGCTATAATGTGTCTATTAGGGCAGTGTCTCCTCGACGAATGTCGAGTATTCCACAACAACAACGGTCGCCGCATCTCTCCAAAAGAAGTTCAGTGAAAGAATGTTAACAATATATTTTGCCTTTTTGTGGAGATCACGTAAAGGATATTCAGAAAACAAAAAAAGAGCCGCTTTGCCGATTATCTCGCGAGCTATTGAGAGATGCCATGGACGCTCTTCAGGTGGACTACGTAGTCTTCCTCGTCGTCC